>NZ_JBNPLQ010000001.1:0-232565 GCF_050313575.1 Candidatus Pseudoscillospira sp. SGI.172
AAGCCGCCCGAATCATAACGCGCCGTCCGGCGCGGAGATTTTGGTCTGTACCCCCGCGAACGGCGCTTGCCGTCCGCGGGGGACAGTGTTTGAGAGAGAAAGAGAAAGAGAGAGGAGGTTTTGGTGTTTTGTTCTGTCTGTCCTGACGAGTATAGAATACCACACCGGGGCAGGAAGTGATGTACAGTTTTGGAATTTCCCGTGAATAATTTATGAACATTTCAGGACGGGCTTTTTCGGATCTGATAGAGGGAGGAGAGCACCTGCCAATTCTGGGGGAAGGGGCGCATCAGATTCCAGTACCCCGCGCCCAGAAGCCCGTATTCCGGGATGAGGGCCAGTTTTGCCTGGATGCTCCTGGCGTCTTCGAACCAGACCTCATGTTCCCCGCCCGACTCGTCGGTATAGCGGAACCAGGGAGACTGGGAGAGGTCGTCGTAGGCGATCTCCGCGCCGTACCGCCGGGCCAGCGCCACTGCCTGCTGACTGGAGAGAGAAGTGGCCTTGCTCTTGCCCTTCACAAAGGGGAGAAGCCAGTCGTAGCCGTAATTGGGGACGCCCAGCCAGATCTTTTCGGCGGGGATCACAGTGAGGGCATACTCCACCACCTGTCGTACATTGGAAATGGGGGCCACAGCCATCGGCGGGCCGTAGGTATAGCCCCACTCATATGTCATCAGCAGCACCTCGTTGACCGCTGCCCCGATGGCGGAGTAGTCGTGCCCCTCGTAGAGGGTGCCCCGCTGGGTGGAGGAGGTCTTGGGAGCCAGGGCGGCGATGACCGGGTAGCCCAGAGGGTTGAGCCGCCGGGCCAGCGTGGCCAGAAATGCCGCATAGGCCCCGGCGTCGTCCGGATAGACGTACTCAAAGTCCACGTCCAGGCCCCGGTAACCCTTCTCCCGCAAGGTGAGGGAGATATTGTCCAGAAGCCTGGCCTGAACCTGGGAGTCCGTGAGGGCGAGGTGGGCCAGATCGTTGGAAAAGTCCCCCTCCGCCGTGAGGGTGGACAGGTGCATCAGGCAGGATACCCCGGCGGCCCCCGCCGCGCTCAGAAGTGCGGCGTCATCCAGCTCCACCAGCGAGCCCTCTTCCGTAAAACCGTAGGTAAAGGGGGTGAGCCAGGTGAGATAGGGAAGGGTGGCGCGGAGCAGGGCGGGGTCGATGAAGGGGTAGGCGTAGCCGTTGACCGACAGCTCCGGCCCCGGCTCCTCCCGGTAGGAGAGAACCAGGGTCTGGCCGGGCCAGATCCGGGGTGCGCCGCCCAGGACGGGATTGTTTTGATAGAGACGGCGGAGAGAGAGACCCGACTCCCGGGCGATGGAGGCCAGGGTCTCCCCGGGGAGGACGGTGTGGATGGCCTCCGGAAAGCGGATGACCAGCGCCTGACCGGGGACCAGACGCTCCGGGGCCTCGAGTCCGTTGTCGATGGAAATTTGGGACATGGACACGCCGTAGTCCAGGGCGATGGAGTAGAGGGATTCCCCCCGCTGTACCACATGGATCACCATGGCTCACACCAGAGTGACGAAGTCGGCGTTGGCCCAGCCCACGATCCCGTCATAGCGGACCACATACCAATTTTTGTACTGATTGATGACCGTGAGCCGGGCACCGTCGGGGGCGCGGGCCACCACGTAAGAGGCCGGATCCGGTTTGTCCCGGATGTTGAGGGAACCCCAGTTCACGTCCACCACTGCGTTTTGATAGGCTCTGGGGGTGAGGAAGGGAACACCGAAATACTCCGTCAGGGACAGGGCGATGCTGCGGGCCGCGGCGTCCAGATTGTTCTTGATCCACACTGCGTCGTCCCGGTTGTCGTGATAGCCCAGTTCAATAAACACAGAGGGGGCCTTGGGCTGGCGAACCTCGCCGATGGAAGTGGAGGGTTCGGCGCGGACGTTGTTGGGCAGCGGGTAGATCTCCTTCAAACCGTCCGTTACCAGCTCGGCGGCGGTCTGGCCCCGGCTGCTGCCGGGGTAGTAAAAGACGATGATCCCCCGTTTTTGGCCGTACAGCCCTTCTGGGGCCGCATTGGAGTGGAGCGCCAGGTGCAGGTCGTACCGGCCTTGGTTGGAGGCGCGGATGGAGGAGGCGGCGGTCATCTCGGGGGTGTTGCGGACATACCGGATGCCCGAGGCGGTGAGGTAAGGCTCCAGCGCGTCGGCCAGGCGGTTCATCCACTCCTCCTCGGTGCCGCCGTTTACATAGTAGTTGTTTTGCTGCGTGGAGGGGGAGAGATAGATGATGGGCATAGAGATTCCTCCTTTTTGCCCATCCTATGCCCCGCCTGAGGGATGGGTGCGGCGGGGGAGGAATGGGACAACGGGGAACCGTCATATTCTGATCCATAGATAAGGAGGGGGAGGGCATGGATACCCGAATTGGAGATCTGCGCTGTAAAGAGGTCATCAACGTGACAGACGGCACCCGCTACGGCTATGTGGGGGACGTGGAGGTGGATCTGGAGACCGGGCAGGTGCGGACTCTGGTGGTTCCTGGGCGCCTGCGCCTGTTCGGCCTGCTGGGACGGGAGGCCGAGCGGGTGTTTTCATGGTCGGCCGTCCGGCGGTTTGGAGAGGATATCATTCTGGTAGAGGGGGAGGGCCCCGCCCCCGCCCGGCACAGGCGGGGATAAAATTCACCGGAAAACTTGCACAGGGCATGCCAGGGATGATATAATGCGTAGTCAGACGCAAAGACGCGGAATTGAACAAACAGGAGGATACGCACATGTGCGGTATCGTTGGTTTTATCGGGAAAGAGGAGGCGGCCCCTATTTTGCTGGACGGCCTGTCCCGCCTGGAGTACCGGGGATATGATTCGGCCGGACTGGCTATTTACGGGGCGGTGGAGGGCCTTCAGGTGGTGAAGGCCAAGGGCCGTTTGAAGGTCCTCAGCGACCTGACTCAGGGGGGAGCCACGGTCCATGGCACCGTAGGCCTGGGCCATACCCGCTGGGCCACCCACGGGGTGCCCTCCGACGTGAATTCCCATCCCCAGGTGTCGGAGAACGGCCGCTTTGCCGTGGTCCACAACGGCATTATCGAAAACTATGTGGAGATCAAGGAATTTTTGCAGCACCAGGGCGTGAAGTTTGTCTCCCAGACCGACACCGAAGTGGTGGCTCAGCTGCTGGAATACTACTATGAAGGTGATCTGCTGGAGGCGGTGAGCAAGGTGCTCCACCGCATCAACGGTGCCTATGCCTTCGGCATCGTCTGTGCCGACTGCCCGGACCGGCTGGTGGCCGTCCGCAAGGACAGCCCCCTCATCCTGGGCTACGGCGAGGATTTCAATTTCCTGGCCAGCGACGTCACCGCCGTCATCAAGTACACCCGCGAGGTGAGCTATTTGGACGACGGGGAGCTGGCCGTGCTCACCCGGGACGGCATCCGGGTGTACGACGCCTATCTCCAGCCCGTGGAGAAAGAGAAGCATCACGTGGACTGGGAGATCTCGGCGGCGGAGAAGGGCGGCTATGAGCACTTTATGGCCAAGGAGATCATGGAGCAGCCCGAGGCCTTCCGCAAGACTGTGTTCCCCCGCATCCAGAACGGGAAAGTGGTGCTGGACGATCTCCGCTTCGATGCCGATTATCTCAAGGGACTCGACAAGCTCTACATCATTGCCTGCGGTTCCTCCTACCACGTGGGCATGGCCACCAAGTACAACCTGGAAAAGCTCCTGCGCAAGCCGGTGGAGGTGGCCCTCGCCTCGGAGTTCCGCTATTGTGACCCCATTGTCACCGATAAAACGCTGGCGCTGGTCATCAGCCAGTCCGGCGAGACCATCGACACCCTGGCCGCCATGCGGGAGGCCAAACGCCTGGGGGCCCGGGTGCTTTCCATCGTCAACGTGGTGGGTTCCACCATCGCCCGGGAGAGCGACGACGTCATCTACACCTGGGCCGGACCGGAGATCGCCGTGGCGACCACCAAGGCCTACTCCACCCAGCTGGCGGTGACCTATCTCATCGGCCTTTATTTTGCCGATCTTATGGGAACCATTGAGAAGGCAGAGTATGACAAGGTCATCTCCGAGCTCCTCCTCATTCCCACCAAGCTGGAGTCGGTGTTGGAGCAGCGGCAGGCCATCCAGTACTATGCCTCTCTCTACTTTAACCATGCCTCTATCTTTTTCGTCGGCCGCAATATCGACTACGCCATCGGCATGGAGGGCTCCCTGAAGCTCAAGGAGATCTCCTATATCCACTCCGAGGCCTACGCCGCGGGGGAGCTGAAGCACGGCACCATCTCTCTCATCGAGGATGGAACTCTGGTGGTGGCTTTGGCCAGTTATCGGCCCCTGTTCGAAAAACTCATGAGCAATGTGGTGGAAGTCAAGAGCCGGGGAGCCGACGTCCTGGGCCTGACCACGGAGAGCCTGGGCGGCGACATGGCGAAAACGGTGGATCACACCATCACGGTGCCGGATACCCACCCCATGCTCCTGCCCAGCCTGGATGTGGTTCCCCTCCAGCTCTTTGCCTACTATGTGGCCCTCCAGCGGGGCTGCGACATTGATAAACCGCGCAACCTGGCCAAGTCCGTCACTGTGGAATAAGGAACAGCAGCGCCGCCCCGACCGCCAGGCCGGGACGGCGCTGTATTCGTTCAGAGATTGGAAAAATTTCTGAGAAAAGCGGAAATAATGCTTGACAAGATGAATCCACTATGGTATTCTTTAAACAGAAACAAGAACCATTACTAATAAAATCAAATAAATCACATAAATTTTTAGGAGGTCATTCATTATGAAAAAGTGGGTTTGCTCTGTCTGCGGTTACGTTTACGAGGGTCCTGAGGCTCCTGATTTCTGCCCCATCTGCAAGGCTCCCAAGAGCAAGTTCGTCCTGCAGGGCGGCGATAAGGTGTGGGCTGCCGAGCACGTGGTAGGCGTGGCCAAGGGCGCTCCTGAAGAGATCCTCCAGGGCCTGCGTGAGAACTTCCAGGGCGAGTGCTCCGAGGTCGGCATGTATCTGGCCATGTCCCGTGTGGCTCATCGCGAGGGCTATCCCGAGATCGGCCTGTACTGGGAGAAGGCCGCTCTGGAGGAGGCCGAGCACGCTGCCAAGTTTGCTGAGCTGCTGGGTGAGGTGCTGACCGACTCTACCAAGAAGAACCTGGAGATGCGCGTAGACGCTGAGAACGGCGCCACCATGGGCAAGTTCGAGCTGGCCAAGAAGGCCAAGGAGCTGAACCTGGACGCCATCCACGACACCGTCCATGAGATGGCCCGCGACGAGGCCCGCCACGGCAAGGCTTTCGAAGGCCTGCTGAAGCGTTACTTCGGCTAATCCAAATCGGATAAACAAGCACTTTTCGAGAGGGAATCGGGAAACCGGTTCCCTCTCTTTTTGCGCTTGCGACGCCGAAGTGTGCAACTCGGTGTGCAACTTTTCTTCTCTTCACACTTTTTTGACTTTCACATGTGCAACTCACCAGAATTGCACCAATATCAAGTGGTTTTCACCGCTTAATAACAAGTTTTAGAGAAAAATCATCAACTTTTATGAAGTTTTGGCCCAATCAGAAGGAAAAACAGAGACTTTTCATCGGATGGAAGCCAAACGGAATCAAAATTGCCGGGTTTCTCTCCAGTTCAGCAGCCCTTTGGGGCTGCTTTTTTATACTTTGATTATATCACATGTCATTTTTAAAGTACAGGTTTTCTCTTTGCCCATGCTATACTTAAAGCACAAAGAGGGACAGAGAACAAGAGAAAAACAAAACCTCTCAAAACAAAAATAAATGAAATAAGGAGAATATCACAATGAAAAAGAATGCTATCATCTACATCGACGACACCCACGCCCAGGTCACTAAGGCTTTTGAGAAGCAGGCCCGTATCTTCGGCACTCCCGAATACAGAGAGTGGAGAGCCTACCGCCAGGACTTCCCCAGCGCCCAGATGGTGACCAAGACCATCAAGAAGAACACCAGCAAGCGCACCTACAAGAATCTGACCTACGCCAACATGGAGCGGTTCCTGAACATGCAGGCCAACGGCAAGGAACTCATTAAGGAGTTCAACGACCAGAAAGCAATCGCAGCCATCCAGCAGAACCCCTATCGTGCGGTGCTGGCTTGGTTTCTTACTAAGTTCCCCAAGTACGACGAGTACAAGGCGTTCTTTGCTGACAACAGCGAGGCGGAAACCGCCAGCGAGAAAGAAACCGTTGATTTCCCGCTGGCTGCCAATCAGTAAACACTATTTGAAGTACACTTCTCAAAAATCAGAAAAGGAGCTTAATATGATGGAATTCACCCGTGGCTACATGACCTATTACCTGCTGTCCTTCTGCAAGACCTACAACGAGCGAGACAAAGAGGAAAAGCGCCTAACGGCACTGACTGACGAAGCACTGGAAGCTGAGTTCACCGCCGAATACAACGAACAGAAAGGTGCATGCCCCAACCCGCCGCTCTACGAAGGCAATATTCCTGACCTCTATATCGACTTTTGAGACAAAACAGAATTGAATTTTAGGAGGAAATTACTATGAAGAACACTTACAAGGTTGACTTTGTGAACAACACCCTGACCATGACCAAGGCTTTTGAGGACGCCGCCAGCAACCCCACTTCCCAGGAATACAAGCTGTTGCAGCAGATTCGGGCTGACTTCCCCGGCCTGACCATAATTCGCAAGACCCGCCGCGCCCCCAAGAAGGCCCGTCCGACCAAGAACCTGACCTACAAGCACATGGAGCAGTACATGAGTGTGTTCCAGAACGCCGATAAGCTGCTGGCCCAGTTTGAGGTGGTAAAGGAGTGCTCCAAGCAGCAGCCCAGCCCCTACAAGTTTGTGCGGGATTGGTTTGAGATCCAGTTTCCCAAGCACAGGGAGCAGCCCGATTTTGGCAACAATGCGCCCAAGGTGATTGATCTCGCTGCCTTCCAGAAAAAGCAGGAAGAGAAGAAGGAGCAGAAGGGCGCTTGAAAACAATGGAATACAATAACAGAGAGGACGGTGCTGCTGGTGTACCGTCCTCTCTGTTATTGTTCTTTTATCTAATGTCATATACTAGTTCAGTTTTTGCTCCATCTATATCCATAAAGGTCACCGCTAACACCAAAAAATCGGTTTCACTGTTCTGAACTTCAAGAGGAACTTCGAAGTAGCCTCTACATTCACGACCTGAGTCTAAGGGTTCAAAGACGCTATCATAAGTGTACAAGTTACTGCCATCTGCCCCTTGTCCATCGGCTATAACAAATTCATAGGTATCAGAGGTATAGCCATCGCCGTAACGAATTTCAAAACCTATGCTATTTTCACTTTGATTTCCGAGTTCCGCCGATTCTTTCCCATTATAAGATAATTCAGCGGTAAAAAACAGAAATACATTGCCGCTTTCTGCTGTGTAAAAGGAATTTCCTGCTGCGCTCTTATATTCGTCATCTGCTGGGCGGAGATAGTAAAGGCCGTTGTTCTCGTCTGTCATGGCGTCGCTAAACTCCACATCTGTTAAAGTAAAATCCCAGTCACCTGCGCTTGCTGTATCTCCAATTTTTAAATCAGTTTTATCATCACTCATTGCATCACTGGTCTCCCCACCAGTTATATTGGATTCATCACCATTAAGTGTGTCGCTGCTTTCACCACCGCCACAAGAGACCAAGGACAACATAAGCATCGCTGACAGAACAAGGAACAATATTTTCTTCACTTTTCTTTTCCTCCTACATAAATATATTAACCGATATTGGTTAATCTGATTATACATCGTCTTCGGTTAACATTCAAGTAGAGAGCGAGGCTTGAATGTTATGATTTCTTACGACAACTTGTGGAATGTTATGCGGGAAAAAGGGATTTCCCAATATACCCTCATAAAGAAATACAATGTCAGTCCGGCGCAAATCACCAGATTGAAGCGCAACGAAAGCGTCAGCACCCATACCATTGAGATGTTTTGCCGTATCTTGGACTGCGAAGTGGGCGATATTATGAAATATATCAAAGACGATGAAAGTTAATTGCAGGGCGGGGAAACCCGCCCGTTTTTGTTGCAATGAGAAATCTAATCCCACACAGTAATCTTAATGGCTCCCTGTAGTCAATACAATATCCTGGCTGCATAGTGTTTCGTGAAAATTTTATTTGCGCGCTGCGAACTCCCGTGTCCGCCGTTTTCGCCCGTTTTTCCCGTCTTTTTTCAGCGGTCGGGAAAAACGCCAAGAAAAGCCGCCGCCGCAAATTACAAATGCGCTATCCCGAAACCATCCCCCGCCCTGGTGTGGCCGCAGCCTTCACCCGCTCCGCATGTGGGTATCCCACACCTTCCCAATTACCTTCTTGCGAGGGTAATTTCTTCGCCCGCTCGCGATTATGATTCCGCTCCAAGTTGAAACTACACTTTCAAAAAGCAATCTTCACCCGCAAAAGCTCAACTCCTGAACAAAACCGACAACTCCGAAAGAACTTTTAAGAAATAACAACAACTTCAAAATGTAAAGTGCCAACTTTTCAAAAAGAGGCAACAAAATTGTTGCAGAATGCGGGAAATGAGAGCGCTATTCCATTTCTTTGCCATAAAAAAATTTTTATGTTATAATAATTACAGAAAAAGGAAAGCAAGGTCTGCAATTCGTCGTTCTCTTTATAGGCGTAAACAAGTAAGAGTGAAGGCGTAGTGGCCTTCCATCTTGTAGAGGGTTTCTATTTTATGCTTCCGGGCAGCAGAGCCGAGTGTAGGCAACACGCCTGAAAGTGTATATTCAAAAATCATCCGAAGGAGGAAACATTCATGTTTCAAGAATTGTTTTAGATTTTGCAAGACTTTGAGCGCCAGGACAGCACAGAGCGTCTTAATTGGATAGAGGCTGTACTTGCGGCACAAAGCGGTTCCGCTCCAAATGCACTTGAAAATTACAAGCGTGCAAAGGCAGACTGGCAGGATGAACAGAGCCGCCGCCAGCGATTCTATGACTTTCTCATACACCGGAGCGCCCTCGTGGACGCTGTGGCAAAAAGCGTGATTGACAGAAGCACCAAGGAGATTACAGCCAAATCCGAGCACTAGCTTACCCAGGCATTCCATGAATAGTTAGATGAGACGGTCAAGTGCTATTTCAAATAAATGTAAAAAGTCGGAGGAAGTTATAAAAACTTCTCTCCGACTTCTTTTTTGCATCAAAAATTTTTAGAAATTAAATCTTTCTGCTGATTTTCTTCCTCTTCTTTATCCTTTTGACCGGGCTTCTTCTCCCAGCCTAAAATCTCTTCCATGATAAGGGCAAGGGGCAGGTCGGTATCTCCAAGCATGATGGCACCTTCCTATTCTTTGGTGTATTCCAGTAAATCGCCGGGTTGACAGTTGAGCAACCCGCAAATGGTTTCGAGTGTGGCCCATGACACCATTTGACCGCTGCGGATTTTTTGCAGCATGGCTTCCCCCATGATTTTCTCTTTCCGAATTCTGGTAGTATTGTATCCGGCTTCTTTCAGTGCGGTAATTACATCAATCTTGTATTTAATTGGCATGTTTGGCCTCCATTCCGGGGCGCGTCAAAAATTACGCTCCTCTTCCATTGTCCTTATTCTAACACAGGATTACACCTTTTTCAAGTGTTAAAATTACACATAAATCAAGTGTAAAATCTGTAAGTTTTGCGAATTGAATTACACTCAAAAAAAGTGTAATATATAATCAGTTAAGGGGAACACCCTAAATCAAAACAAAGGAGAATGAACCATGAGCAAGAATGAACTGGTAGCCAAAATCGAGGCCCTGAACGAGTGGGAGGCCGTTATCGAAGAGGCCAAGGCGGAGGCCGAAGCTATCCGGGACAGCATCAAGGCCGAAATGATGGAGCGCGACACCGAGGAGCTGGCCGCTGGAAAGTATATCGTCCGCTGGACTTCCGTCCTCTCCAATCGCTTCGATACCACCGCTTTTAAGAAGGTGTATGGTGACCTCTACAAAGCCTTCACTAAGCAGAGCCAGAGCCGCCGCTTCACTATCAGCGCATAAAGAAAAGCCCCTTGTCCGAACGCCGACCAAAGCAAGCGGACAAAGAGCTTCCACCCAAACCAGAACGGAGAGGGCAAGAACATTATAGCTTGCCCTCTCCCTAAAATCAAGAACAGGAGAGAAAAGACATGAAGGAACTGACAAGCTATAACCGCGTGGCCGGGTATCTCAACAAAGTGTTCGACTTGCTGAATGCTGAATTTTTTGAAGGTACACTTTCAAGGCCGACCATCACCATACAATCCACGCCCCGCGCCTATGGTCACTTTTCCCTGCGGGAAGATACCTGGATTTCCAAGTTGGGCGGCACCCATGAAATCAATATCGGAGCCGGAACGCTGGCCCGCCCCATTGAGGAAGTGGCGGCAACCCTGCTTCACGAAATGGTTCACTACTACAACTTCGAGAACGGCGTGCAGGATTGCAGCCGGGGCAATACCTACCACAATAAGAAATTCAAGGCCGCTGCTGAGGCCCACGGCCTGACCGTCACTCATAGCGACAAATACGGATGGAGCCACACAAGCCCCTCTGACGAGTTGCTGGACTTCATATTGGAGAACGGCTTGACCGACATTCTCATAAACCGAAACGAGTTTGGCGGGTTCCGTATCACCGGGACAGGGACACATAGCGGAACAGGGGGCAGCGCCACACCGGCACGGACGAGTAGCACACGGAAATATATTTGTCCCTGCTGCGGAAATTCCGTTCGGGCCACCAAAGCCGTAAATATCGCTTGCCTGGACTGTAACGAGCGGATGGTGCTGGCCGGTTGACAGGGAAGGGCGGGGAGCAATCCCCGCCCACTTCCCGAAGTTCGTATAAGTGAAGAAATACGAACATCAAAATCCAGCAATCACGGGACTTTCCCGCCACCGCCCGAAATACACGAACTTTCTCGCCTCAAAAAACGAACTTTTGACGATGGAGGACACCATGAATAAGAGAACCAAGGCGCTCACCACCGAGCAGTATAAAGACATCATCCAGACCATGCGAGAGGGTTTCAGCGGTTGCCGCCCGAATGAGCGGATAGCCACAGCCTTGGTGCTGGAAGGCAATTTAGGCTTGCGTATCAGCGATATATTGAAGCTGCGGCCCTGCGATATTGTCCGGGACGGGGACAGATACCGCCTGGAAATCACCGAGCAGAAAACAGGCAAGCGCCGCGTGTTTACCGTTCCCCTGGTCATTCAGCAGTATATCGAAAATTACTGCTTGCGCAACGGTATAGAACGAAACGCCCTGATATTTCCCATTACCGAGAGAGCCATACAGAAGCAGCTTCATATCGTGTGCGATTACCTGGGCTTTGAGGGAATCAGCACTCATAGCTTCCGCAAATGGTACGCCACGGAGATATACAAGGCAAATGGCTATGATATTGCCCTGGTGCAGCGGCTATTACAGCACAGCTCCGCCGCCGTCACACAGCGGTATATCGGTATTGAGCCACAAAGGATAGAAACAGCAATCCAAAACCATGCACAACTTATTTAATAGCTGGGTCGCTTGTCACTTCATTTAATGGTATAAAGTGCTGGCTTCCGTTCAATTTCGCCGATAATTAAACTCTGAAATTCTTCAACAGTAAAAAATCAA
The DNA here is from genome assembly GCF_050313575.1 of Candidatus Pseudoscillospira sp. SGI.172. Classification (NCBI taxonomy): domain Bacteria; kingdom Bacillati; phylum Bacillota; class Clostridia; genus Candidatus Pseudoscillospira; species Candidatus Pseudoscillospira sp. SGI.172. The sequence goes on from NZ_JBNPLQ010000001.1 coordinate 11,585, forward strand.
TGAAGCATCTATCGGCCCCAGAAATTTCTTATTAACTATTATTATTAAGAAATTTTTGGGGCCGATAGAACATTCACTTTTTGTTTTGGGGAGTCAAAAACTACGCTGTACCAATCGAATAAGAGTTTAGTACTGGCCGAAAAATCCCTAATAATAAAGAAAGATTAGGGATTTTTCGGCCAGTACTAAAGTCTCACTTATTTGCTTTACTCTAATTTTCTCTTCATTCCAACAAACGGCGGGTCACATGTTTACCCCCTACACTCGGGGGCGTGTTATTGTCTACAAAAAGATGTATGGTATTTAGAAATTTCAGCCCCACTTGTTTATTATCGGCGTTGCAGTTTCATTTATTTCCTGCCACTAATTTCAAAAGAAAATCAACACCAAATACAAACCAAATTGCTATCTGAGAGTACCACTATTGCAATATAATACGCACATATTGTCGATATAATAAACAGTATCTTTCTTACTGTCTTTTTCCTGATTTTGTGATACACTGGATATAAAACCGGGAAAGCGAGGCGGCGCACATGGCAAAGTCAGAAAACCAAAAAGTGAAAACGCTCTATGTCGCCAAATACTTTTTGGAGAACTCAGACGAGAACCACCCCGTTACTGCCGGGGATGTGGTGGACTATCTGAAAAACGAGTGCGGGATTGAGGCGGAGCGCCGCGCCATCTACCGGGATATTGCCGCCCTGCGGGATGTGTTTGGGATGGATATAGAAGGCGGACAGGGCGGCAAATACCGGCTGCTGTCCCGTCAATTTGAGTTCGACGATTTGCGGCTGCTGGCCGAATGCGTCCACGCGGCAAAGTTCATATCCGCCCGGCAAGCGAAAGATTTGGTGGACACGCTGGGCGAGTTTTGCAGCACCTATCAGGCGGAACAGCTCCAACGGGAAGTGTTTCTGTGTGACCGAGTGAAAACAGCCCAAAAGGGAACCATGACAATCATCTCAAAAATCAATCAGGCCATGGCAACCAAGCAAGACGGCAAGCCACACATCCCGCAGAAAATTAGCTTCAAATATTTGAAATATACACTTCAAGATGGGATAACACAGGTAGAGCGCCGCAAAGGAGCAGCCTATAAAGTCAGTCCTTACAAGCTGCTAATAAACGATGGGAATTATTATCTGCTGGGTTATGGGCCTGTTGGAAATAGAAAGGCACTTCAAATCGCTACCTATCGCATTGACCGTATGAAAGAAGTAAAACTTCTTAATGAACCGCGAGAGGGAGCAGAAGAGTTTTCCAAAATCGACATTGAAAGTTATACCCGCCGCGTATTCTCCATGTTTGGCGGGGAGCAGAAGCGTGTCAGCATTCGTTTTCGCAACTACTTGCTCGATACTGCCATTGAGCGATTTGGGACAGGAAAAGATGTGTTTTACAGACCCGATGATAAAGAGCATTTTGTTGTGACCGCAGATGTAGAAATTAGCAATCAGTTTTTTGCGTGGGTGTGTGGTTTTAGGACTTGCGCCCAAATTATATATCCATCTGATGTAAAAGTAAAAATGAGAGAGTTTTTAGAGTGCATATACAAAATATACTGATAGTTAATGTTTGAGGGCTTAATTATGAAGAAGGGTGTCCAGATTTCATTTGCAATCACACTACTGATTATCTCAATAGCGGCAACCATTATACAGAATGATTTATTTGAAAGTATTATCTATGCGGTTATTGTTCCGTCTTTCTTACTATCGATAATCTCCTTTTTTTCAGAAGTTAGCCAAATATGCAAGAAAAATGCGCAACACTTTGCAGAAGTACATATGGAACATAGCGATTTACAGTATGAGTTGTTGAGACTAAAAAAAGAACAGTATGAGAAAGAGCCGCACACTCAGGATATTCAAGAACTTAATACACTACACGAATTGGATAAAGAATTAAAAAGCTGTGAAAAAGGCATGCAAGAATCCATGGTGTATGTGAGTATTCGAGAATTTTTGTGCCGATGTGAAAAACTATTAAATATTGCGAATATTATTAGTTACACCAGCCTTTTTTTGTCCCTGGTTTTATCTCCATACATTGCAAAATGCTTATCTACTATAAACTTAAACTGTATAACTTTGTGGTCTTTGACGTTATTGTATTTTGGAATGGAATTAAAACCGCAGATATGTGGAAAAGTGTTTGATTATTTAATAAAAATATACAAACGAAGGAAAATAGATAACATACAAGCTGATACTAAAAAATCTAATTAGAAATTAAAGAATGATGGTACAAAGTTCTTAATTGTACCATCATTCTTCTTGCATATTTTTAATTATAGCCGATTTAAGTTATCTTTTAATATATCTATCCCGGTTCGGGAAAGGGCAATATAATATCGCTGCGTCACCTGGATATTTCCATGCCCCATCTGATTACAGAGAAGGTGGGTGGGGGTATTCATTTCCGCCATCATAGTTCCGTATGTATGCCGCAAGTAGTGATATTTGAACATGATATGATACTTGCTTTTGAGTTCCCGTGAGGGGTATTTCATGGAGTTTACCGTCTGGATTTTTCCGTCGGGCAGACAGTTCACAAGCTCCGTGGAAGAAATCTTCTTTCCGCCCAAGTCCTCTATGATACGCTGATTCTGTTCTCGCAGAGCGGCGTATTGCAGCATATCCCGTTCCCGCTGCGCCGCCAGCTCTTGAAAATACACTTTCAATTTATCGCACATGTAGATGGTGCGTTTGGCGTTGCGGGTTTTCAATGGCACTAGCTTGATAAGGCCGTTCTGGTATTGCATTTGCCGGTCAATCAAGATGGTTCCGTTGACCACATCGACATTCGACCATTTCAGCCCGAAACATTCGTTGATACGCAGACCGCAATACCGCCCCAGCAAGTACGCTGTTTCCGCATTGCTTCCGTGAAAGTAGTCGTCCAGTACGGCAAGCTCCTCCTTACTGAACGCCACAATATCCAAATCATCGTCCGTTTTCAGTTTGGGCATGTGGATTTTGGTATCCTTGTTGATACAGAGCTTGTTGTAGGAATCCACATCCAGGTAGTTCCGGGAATACGCCTGACCGAAGAGCAAATAGAACTGCTTTAGAAAGCTCTCCACATAACGATAGGAGAGGCCCCGCCCGCAATACAGCTCCGTCAGATAGTCCACCACCTCCGCCGCGCTGACCTCATCAACAAAGCGGCTGCCAAACCGAGCGGAAAGGTGGTTCTTCCACAAGCTGTCCTGCTTGCGGATGGTGTTGTAGGCCCGGTCACTACGTCCCGTGGCACAGTATTCCTGATAGACCTCCTGAATGGTTTTCCGTACCGTGGGTTTGGGCTTGCGGGAATTCTGGGCGTTGTCAATGGCGACTTGACGCGCTCTGGTCGCCGCCCGCCGACTTTTGAATGGGTTTCCGTTTTCATCCTTGCTGACCTGTTTTGATACTCTCTTGCCGCTTTGTGTGTAGGTGTAGCGAAATGCCCACATGCCGCTCCCAAGTTGGAATACACTTGCGCTGTTTTCGGTTCCCATAGTTCTTGCCTCCCAAAGTGTGCAATTTGGGGTGCAAGTTCTGGTGTATTCCAGCATGTGAAAAGTTGCACATGTGCAACTGGTTTTGTGTGAGTGAGAGAGTTCCCGGCGCCGAACGGCGCAGCCGTTTGGCTACCTGGAGCTGCGTGTTGACGCCGAGAACGGCGCCACCGCCGGCAAGTTCGAGCTGGCCAAGAAGGCCAAGGAGCTGGGGCTGGACGCCATCCACGACACCGTGCACGAGATGGCCCGCGACGAGGCCCGTCACGGCAAGGCTTTTGAGGGCCTGCTGAACCGCTACTTCGGCTAAGACGGCAAGGTCCAAAACGCAAGACTTTTCAAGAGGGAACCGGGAGACCGGTTCCCTCTTTTGTTGTTTCTGCGGGTAAAACCTGTGTTCCTGTTTTGGTACGATGACTCCACGGGCGAAAGTGCCGGTGGGTCGTTTGGATTGCGCACCGGCATTTTTTGCTGTGGAAGGGGCTCCTCGGGGTATGCCGGCTGTCACCCCCGAAGCGGTTTGACTGTATACTGGAGTAGCCGCGTTGTACTGTCCGCGGGACAACGGGGCGTTAGGAGGCCTGCTATGCAGATCAGAATTTTTACCGGCACACCTTGTGAGGTGGAAAGGCGGGTCAACCGCTTTGCAAAAACAGTGCATGTCGTTGGGATCCAGCAGAGCGTATGCTGTGAGCCCGCAGTCTGTGAGCCCGCCAGTCCGACGGTCATCGTCACCGTCCTCTATTATGAGCACTGTGAGCACAGGTTTTACGGCATTCGTCTTTAAACTTTTGCTTTGCCTGCGTGTCCGGCGGCTGACACGCAGGTTTTTATGGAGGGGCGTATGAAGGTTGTCATCCTCTGCGGCGGGAAGGGACTTCGGATGCACCAGCTTACCGAGGAGATTCCAAAGCCGCTGGTCCGCGTGGGCGGAAAACCGATGCTTTGGCATATCATGAAGGCCTACAAGCACTTTGGCTTTGATGAGTTTGTGCTGTTGCTTGGTTATAAGGGAGAGCAAATCAAAGAGTATTTTCTTACCGAGAAGTGGAAAAGCGGCAGTTTTTATCTGGATACCGCCACGGGGAAGCCGCAGCTGCTGGACCCGGGCGAGGAGTGGAAAATCACCTTTTTGGATACGGGGGAGGACGCCATGACCGGCGGCCGGCTCAAGCAGGCCCAGGGCTTGCTGCAGGATGCCCCTTTCATGATGACCTATGGAGACGGCTTGTCCGACATTGACCTCAGACGGCTTTTGGAATTTCACAAGGCCAGAGGGAAAGTGGCCACAGTCACCGGGGTGGAGAAAAAAAGCCAGTACGGTACACTGACGGTCACCGGCGACTTAGCCACCGGCTTCCACGAGAAAGAACAGTCCATCGGGATCATCAACGGGGGGTTTTTTGTGCTGGAGCCTGAGATCTTTCGGTACCTTCCCGAGGACAACGCCTGCGTATTTGAACAAGGGCCCATGCAGCGCCTGGTGGAGGAGAGAGAACTGGCCGTCTATCTCCACCGGGGATTTTGGAAGGCGAGCGATACGGTGAGCGATATCATGGAGGTCAACCGCCTGAGTGCGCAGGGCCAGGACAAATGGAGGGTATGGTGAGCATGGAGACTTTTTCCTGGAAAAATCGGAATGTTTTTGTGACGGGGATCACAGGCTTTTTGGGCAGCCATCTTGCCCGGGCGCTGGTGGCCCGGGGCGCCAATGTGGTGGGCCTGATCCGGGACCGGGTGCCCCGTTCTTTCCTGTATGAAGATCAGACAGACCGGCGGGTGACCCTTGTGGAGGGCAATCTGGAGGACCTGGCCCTTTTGGAGCGGGCGCTGGGGGAGCATGAGATCGACACCGTATTCCATGTGGCGGCCCAAGCCATTGTGGGTGTGGCCAACAGAAATCCGATCTCCACCTTTCGGGCCAACATCGAGGGGACATGGAATCTGCTGGAGGCCTGCCGCCGCAGTCCGCTGGTTCGCCGCGTGGTGGTCGCCTCCAGCGACAAGGCCTATGGAGACCAGCCCGTACTGCCCTACGACGAGGCCATGCCCCTGCGGGGGCGGCACCCCTATGACGTGTCGAAAAGCTGTGCCGATCTGATCGCGCAGGCCTATCACACGTCCTATGGACTGCCTGTCTGCATCACCCGGTGCGGGAATCTTTACGGCCCGGGGGATTTGAATTTTAACCGCATCATTCCACAGACCATTCGCAGTGTGCAGAATGGGGAAAGCCCTGTGATCCGCAGCGACGGCACACTGATCCGGGACTATTTTTATGTGGAGGACGCCGTCAGCGCCTATCTGATGCTGGCCGAACAGATCGAAACACTTGATCTGGGCGGCGAGGCGTTTAATTTCAGCAATGAGGCGCAGATGACGGTTCGGGAGATCGTGGCCCGGATCCTGATGCTGATGCACAGCGATCTGCCGGTCACCGTCCTCAATGAGGCCGGCAATGAGATCCGCCACCAGTATCTCTCTGCGGAGAAGGCCCGGTCTATCCTGGGGTGGAGGCCCGCGTACACGGTGGAGGAGGGGCTGGCCCGGACCATCCCGTGGTATCAGACTTTTTTGACCTAGGAAACAGCCATGAACAATGTGTTTTGCACCGTCGTGTCCCGTCTGCGGGCCTATCAGGCGATCGCCCTGTTCCTGTCTCTGAGAGAGGTCTGCCCGCAGACGATCATCTATGCCCTTTGCGTGGATGACAGTGTTGGGGCGCTCCTGGAAAGACTGGCGCTTCCCAATGTACGCCTGCTCGGGATAGAGGAGCTGCGGGAGCCAGCGGTAAGCCGTCTCCGCCAGAGCCGAACACTGGCCGAATACTGCTGGACATTGAAGCCGGTGATGATCGAAGCGGCATTTCAGGCCGCCCAGGCAGAACGGGTGACCTATCTGGATTCCGATCTGTTTTTCTGGAATGATCCTCTGCCCCTGTTTGCCCGGCAGGCGGAGGAGGACGTCCTGCTCTCCAAAGGCGATATTTCCGTCTCTTCTCTGGCCCCGTGGCTGGTCGATTACCTGCAGGGACTGATGGGCAATTATAATTCGGGCCTGATCAGTTTCCGAAACACGTCTGCGGGGCTGGCGTGCCTGCGCTGGTGGAAAGACTCCTGCCTTCGGGCCTGTTTCCACCATCCCCAGGAGGGAGACTTTGGCGATCAGACCTATCTCAACGAGATGCCGCAAAGATTTTCAGGAGTGGCGGACATTGCCACCCCGGGGGTCAATTTAGGCCACTGGAACTACGCCGGACACAGATACAGCTTTTTTGACGGGAAGCTGTATGTGGACAACAGCAAGCTCATCTGCTACCATTTCAGCGGATTTCGAATTCTGCCGGGCGGCGTCATTTTGCAGATCCACGAGCGGGAGCGCACCGATCTTCCCTTTTTTTACCCCATTTACAGCGGGATCCTGCGGGAGGTCATGGCGCTGACGGAGCGCATCCTGCCCGGGTTTGACGGGTACGCCGATGAAGAAGATTTGGAAACGCTGTGACAGGCGCAGTCGTTTGGAAGGGCGTGTCAATTTGAAAGCGAGCATTGTGATCCCATCCTACCAGGCAAAGGAGCGTCTGCGGCTGAACCTGATCGCGCTCAACCGGCAGACCTATGGGGGGGAGGACGTGGAGGTCATCATCGTGGACAACGGCTCCACGGACGGGACCTTTGAAATGGCGGAGGCGTTTCCGCTCAAATACCCCAAGAAGGTTTTGCGCGTTGCGCGCAACCGCGGGATCGCCTTCGGCCGGAACACCGGGATCCGGGCCGCCTCGGGGGATCTGCTGATCTTTCACGACAGTGATATGATCGCCGGAGACAGCTTCCTGTCTCAGCATCTCGCGGCCCATGAAGAGCGGGATCTGGTGGTGTGCGGACTTTCCTGGAAGCGTATCTACACGTTTTATTACCGTGATTTTGCCCCCGATCAGCTGGAGGCGCTCCATCGGGCCTATCGACGCAGGGAGGACGCGCCTGATTGGGCGGCCCTGAGAGACCGGCAGCAGCTGATTCCCGATCAGGCCGTCAGGGATGGGCGCTGGGCAGAGAACGCCTTCGACCTGGATGTGGATTTTGTCAAGGGACTCAAGCAGATCCTGCGGGAGCACGGCCCCGAACTGACGGACTATTCCCTGGCCCGGAGGTTTTTCATCACCAACAATCTCTCGGTGGCGCGGAGCAAAGTCCTGGAAGTCGGCCTGCTGGATGAGAGCATCCGCCGCTACGGCTTTGAGGACTATGACCTGGGCATCCGGCTCTATAAAGCGGGCTGCCGGGTCCGGATCCGGCAGGACATCGTGAGCGCACACCAGGAGCACCCGGTAAATTTCAGTTACCTGGACATGGTTTCAAACATGAACTATATCTGCGAAAAATACAACAGCATTTACTTTATCGATATGGTGCTGGTCTGCGGCGGCGACATGATGCTGCTCTCCGACCGGCAGCTCAATGCCATCAATCAGGAAGTCAACCAAACCCTGGCGCTGAAGGGGTTTGAGGAGTTCCTGTCCGTTTATCTGGCCCTGCTCCAGCTCAAACGGAGACAGGTGCTGGATCCGCCCAGCGACAATACAGCCGAGCTGTATGCCGCCGTAGCCGGCAAGATCCCGGCCCTTATCCGCGATCTCGCCGTCTTGCAACGGCAGTACGGGATGACGGAGCTGCCCCGTCATCTCTGCCACCTGGCAAAATGCCTGCTGAACATTGATCTGGAGGCGATCCTTCTGGCAAACGGAGCAGCCCGGAACAACAGCGGCGAAGCATAGGAGCGCTGACATGGACAACTATCATTTTTCCACTGTGGTATCCCAAGACCATCTCTACAAGTTTATTGCCATGTATACCTCTCTGGAGGCCCACTGCACGGGGCATCAGATCTATGTGCTCTGCGCCAGCCGGGTGGTGTACGACATTTTGACCGCCATCCGTTTTCCCCATGTGGTGCCTGTCGATCTGAAGAGGATTGAGGACGACGAACTGCTTTACGCCAAACGGGAACGCATTTTTCACGCCTACTGCTGGACGCTGAAGCCGGTATTTCTCCACTATGTGATGACACAGTATCCGGATGCCCGGTTTTTTGCCCATTTGGACGCCGATCTCTTCTTTTTTAATACCCCGGACCTGTTGTTTTCGGAAAAGCCGGATGCGTCGCTCTATCTGACTCATCACCGGAATTCTCCGTCCTTCTGGAAATTCTACTATGTGACGGGCGTTTACAACACCGGTTTTGTGGGCTGCCGGGGAGACGCCGCGGGCCTTGCGGCGGTCAGCCGCTGGCGCGGCCAGTGTGTGGAATATTGCCCCATTCAGGAAGATCCCATGCGGCGGGCGTTTGGAGATCAGCGCTATGTAGAGGACTGGCCGGAGCTCTATCCCGGCAGGGTCCACGTCATTGAGTCTCTGGGCGCCAACGCCGCCCTCTGGAACATCACCGAGTATACGGTCTCCGACAGGGGCGGGACCCTTTTTCTCAATGAGGACCCGCTGATTTTCTACCACTTCTCCGGCCTGACCGCGGTGGATGCAAACGAGTACAATCTATGCTGGTACTATCACATCGACAGTGACGACATTGTCAACCGGATCTACCTGCCCTATGTGCGCCTGCTGAAAAAAACGGTGGAGGAGTTGGGGGTCTACTACCCGGATTTCCACGAGGGGTTCACCAGAAGGGAACTCATTCCGGCAACTCATTTTATCAGGATCTGACCGCCCGGGACGGAGGGCACCCCAGCCTCCGCCCCGGGCCTCTCTGTTTTTCCGGCGTGGGACAAAAGGAACCTGGAACGGAGCCCTTTTCACCTTGCCCGGAAAATATTTTAAAATCAAGGGAAAATACTTGACAAAGCGCAGAATTTCGATATAATAATATAGCCTGTCTAAAGACAGAGCTCCTTGCTCCCGGCACGAGGCCGGGGGCCATACGTCCATAAGGAGGTGCAAGAAAATGGCAAAACTGAACGCGAATTACGAGGCACTGTATATCATTGACCCCCGGAAGAACGAGGAGGACACCGCCGCTCTGGTGGAGAAGTTCAAGACCCTCGCCGAGGCCCATGCCACTCAGTGCGAGGTCGACGAGTGGGGCAAGCGCCATCTGGCCTATCCCATCCAGGACCAGAACGATGGCTACTACGTGCTGATGACCTTTGTGTCTGAGCCCGCTTTCCCCGCGGAGCTGGACCGTATCTTCCGGATCACTGATGGCGTCATCCGCTCCATCATCGTCTGCAAGGACGAGAAATAAGGAGGAGCTGAGACATGCTCAACCGGATCACCCTCATGGGCCGGCTGGTAGCTGACCCCGAGATGAGGACTACCCCCAGCGGCGTCGCCGTGGCCACCCTGCGGCTGGCCGTGGATCGGGATTTCAAGAACAAGCAGACCGGCGAGAAGGAGACCGACTTCATCAATGTCGTCGCCTGGCGTCAGACCGCTGAGTTCGTGAGCCGCTACTTCACCAAGGGCCGTCTGGCCGTGGTGGAGGGCCGCCTGCAGATCCGTCCCTATACGGATCGGGACGGCAACAAGCGCACTGCCGCCGAGGTGGTGGCTGACAACGTCTACTTTGGCGATTCCAAGCGGGATGGTGAGGGCGGCGGCTACGCGCCTGCTCCCTCCCACTATTCCGCCCCCGCCCAGCCCTCCGGCGGCTATGCCGCCCCCTCCGGAGGCGACCAGTTCGCGGAACTGGCCGATGACGACGGCGACCTGCCGTTTTGAGAACGGCCCTAATTTGATTTGTAAGGAGGTATTCCGTTATGGCTATGGATAGAGAGCGTCCCCGCGGCCGCAAGCGCCGCAAGGTCTGCACTTTCTGTGTGGACAAGGTGGAGCACATCGATTATAAGGATTCCGTCAAGCTGCGTCGGTTCCTCTCCGAGCGGAGCAAGATCCTGCCCCGCCGGACCACCGGCACCTGCGCCATGCATCAGCGCCAGCTGACCGAGGCCGTTAAGCGCGCCCGTCAGATCGCCCTGTTGCCTTACGTGACCGACTAAATCGGAGCGTTAAAAATGCCGTGGACTTTTGTCCACGGCATTTTTTGTAGAAAATTATGTATGAGTGGGATCGGAGTCCGGCGGCTTTCGCCTGCGGAACGGGGTGGGCAGGTAGTCGTCGGGGTCTTCATTTCCGGTCATGGCTTTCATCCTGGCCCGCACCTGGAAGATGCAGTCGGAACGGTCGGCCCGGCCCAGGATCACATCCTCCGCGAAGGCGTGACAGGAGGGGGCGCCGCAGGAGCCGCAGAGAAGGCCGGGGAGGCGCCGCTCCAGCTCATGGATGGCGGTCATCTTCTCCATCGCAGCGGTGCGGTCGGTGTCCAGCAGAAACACGGGGGCAAATTCCAGCTCTTTGTCCGCCTGGATGAGGCCGGGATCACCCACTTCAGCGTCGAAATTGCTGGCAAAATCGGGCAGGTTCCGGATCAGGTGGCGCAGGCGCATGGTGGAGACAAAGGGATCTTCCACAGTGAGACAGCCCCCCACACAGCCCTGAGTGCAGGCGGACAGCTCCACAAAATCCACGTCGGGGACCCGGTTGTCCTCAATGGCCTCCAGGACCCGGATGACGCTGTCCATGCCGTCCACAGCAAGGAAGCGTTCGCTGCCGCTCCGGGCATTGGCCTCACCTCCGCAGAAAGCCCAGCGGACGCCAGCCTTACCGGCGGTGGAGAAGGTGCGGGGGGTGCCGATCTGCTTCATGGGGGTCAGGAGCCGGAGATAGAGATCCCGGATGGAGAGCGCGCCGTCCAGCACCGGCTGCTGGAGATCGTCGGGCGTGTGGGCGGCGGTGACCTGGGCGGAACAAGGGACAATGGAAAACACCCCGATCTCGCCCGGGGCGAGTCCGGTTTCCAGAACGGCCTTTTGCCTGGCCAGAATGGCTGCCAGCTCCACGGGGGTAATGGTGGAGGTGATATGCTCCAGAAGCTGGGGAAAGCGGATCCGAATCAGACGCAGCACCGCCGGACAGGCGGAAGAAATTGCCGGGCGGGGCAGGGGATCCGGATCCGGGGGATAGCGCCGGGCATAGTCTGAAAGAAGTCCCGAGCCCTTTGCGGTTTCAAATACCGCGTCAAAGCCCACCCGGGTCAGCCCCTCCAGGACAAAGTCGATGCTGTCCAGGTTCTGAAACTGGCCGTAGAGAACAGGATCGGGAAGCGCCACGTTGTAGCGGAAATCCTGCAAATGGGAAATAGAGTCGCTGGAAGCCCGGATGGCCTTGTGCGGGCAGGACCGGATGCATTCCCCGCAGTCTACGCACCGCTCCTTCAGAATGGTGGCCTTGCCCCGCCGGACGCGGATCGCCTCAGTGGGGCAGCTTTTCATGCAAGTGGTGCACCCCCGGCAGCGGGCGTATTCAATGGTGACCGAGTGTTCCAAGAAAACACCTCCCGGAGTAAAATAATAGGCAAGGGGGGCGGCAAAGCCGCCCCCACAGAAGATGGAAACGATTGCGGAAAAACAGGATCAGATCTTGATCCTGATCGTTACGGTGGTGCCGGTTCCTACTTTGGTCTCAATAGACATATCATCTGAATAGCGCTTCATATTCGGCAGGCCCATACCGGCCCCAAAGCCCAGATCCCGGGCCATGTCCCCGGCGGTGGAGAACCCCTCTTCCATGGCTTTGCCCACATCGGGGATGCCGGGGCCCTGATCGATCATGCGGATGACGATCTCGTCCATGCCAACATCCACCTCGGCCCGGCCGCCGTCGGCGTGAATGACCATATTGATCTCGCCCTCATACATGCAAATGGAGGCACGGCGGATCACATCGGGAGGAAGCCCCAGCTTTTTGAGGGTCATTTTCATTTTGCTGGAAGCTTCGCCGGCTTCGATGAGGTCGCCGCCCTCCACCGGATAGACCAGTTTTACAGGTTCCATGATTATTCCTCTCCTCTCAGGCCCCGGGAGTAGAGCCTGCCGCAGGCATCATACATCCGCATCGGGGTGGACATGACCACCATGTCCCGTTCGCGGGCCAGGGCCAGCACGTTTCCGTCTGGATGCTTTCCGCGGACAAAAACGACACACTTCATATCCATCATATCCGCAGTGCGCACCACCTGGGGGTTGACCAGCCCGGTGAGCAGCAGAGCCTGATTTTTCACATAGGCCAACACGTCGCTCATAAAATCACTGCCGCAGGCGGAGGTGACTTCACGATCTAACTTGTCTTCTCCGTACAGCACCTCTGCCTTCAACGTTTCTCTGACCTCGGAAAGATTCATGTTCAAGCCTCCAAAACTAAACTACGCAGTTTTTTGTACTAAATATTGTAGCACATAAAAGAAAAGATGTAAAGAAGATTGCTCTATTTTTCACAAAGATTTTTCCCGGGTAGAGCGGTATTTTGACATATGGCTCCATTGACAGAAGCAGGGCAATACAGATATAATGTGCTTTAACAAGCTAAAGAAGTAATTTGGCTTGATTCGATTAGGAGGTCATAATTATGGGAAACCAGCGGGTCTACAACTTCTCCGCGGGACCGTCCATGCTTCCTCTGGAAGTACTGGAGCGGGCGGGTGCCGAAATCACCAACTACCAGGGCTCTGGCATGTCAGTGATGGAGATGAGCCATCGATCTAAGGTCTTCCAGAAGATCTTCGACGAGACACAGGCCAAATTCCGCAAACTCCTCGGCGTTCCCGAGGGCTACAAGATCCTCTTTCTGCAGGGAGGGGCATCCACTCAGTTCTCTGCCGTCCCCCTGAACCTGATCAGCCGGACCGGACGGGCGGACTACGCGGTCACCGGCAACTTCTCCAACATTGCCTACAAGGAGGCCAAGAAGTACGGCACCATCTCTCTGGCTGCCTCCAGCGCAGATCGGAACCACACCTACATCCCGGCCCAGGATCAGCTGAAGCTGGATCCCACCGCGTCTTACTTTTACTATTGCGCCAACAATACCATCTATGGCACGGAGTGGCAGTATGTTCCGGAGACGCAAGGCGTGCCGCTGGTGTGCGACATGTCCTCCGACATCCTCTCCCGGCCCGTGGATGTGAGCAGGTACGGTGTGATTTTTGCGGGCGCGCAGAAGAACATGGCCCCCGCGGGACTTACCGTGGTCATTGTCAAGGAGGAGCTGGCAGGGGCGGAGCTGCCCTACACGCCCCTGATGCTGGGCTACAAGACCATGATCGAGAAGGACTCCATGTATAATACGCCCCCCTGCTGGTGCATCTACATCCTGGGTCTGGTGCTGGACTGGCTGGAGGGGCAGGGCGGCGTGCCCGGCATGGAGAAGATCAAGCACGGCAAGGCCCAGATGCTCTATGACGTCATCGACAGTTCCCGGCTTTTCAACTGCCCGGTGGAGCCGGGCTCCCGCTCCGATATGAACGTGGCCTTCCGCTCTGTCTCTGAGGAACTGGACGCCAAGTTCGTGTCCGAGGCCACGGCCGCCGGGTTCACCAACCTGAAGGGCCATCGCTCTGTGGGCGGGATGCGGGCTTCCATCTACAACGCCATGCCTCTGGAGGGCGTGGAGAAGCTGGTGGACTTTATCAAGGCGTTTGACGCGAATCACTGAGCATTCCATCAAGATCGAAGTTTGTCGCTGGGGGTCGCCGCCTTCGGCGGCCCTCCCGGTTCATTTGAGGAGGAGTTCAGATATGTTCCGTATCAAGACTTTGAATAAGATTTCCCCCGCCGGTCTGTCCGCCCTGGACAAGACCCGTTACACCGTTTCCGACAGCGAAGAGAACGAGGACGGCATCCTGGTCCGCTCGGCGGACATGCAGGAATATGCGTTCCCCGACGCCTTGAGGGCCATTGCCCGGGCGGGGGCGGGCACCAACAACATCCCGGTGGCCCGCTGCTCCGAGGCGGGCATCGTGGTGTTCAACACCCCCGGCGCCAACGCCAACGCCGTCAAGGAGCTGGCCGTGTGCGCCCTCATTATGGCATCCCGGAACGTGGCCGCCGGCACCAAGTGGATCGACGCCCAGATCGCCGGGGGAGGCGACATTGAGGCCGTGGTGGAGAAGGGCAAGGCCCAGTTCGTGGGTCCTGAGCTCATGGGAAAGAGCCTGGGCGTGATCGGCCTGGGCGCCATCGGCGTGCAGGTGGCCAACATTGCTACCAAGCTGGGGATGACGGTCTACGGCTACGATCCTTTCCTCTCGGTGGACGCGGCCCTGTCCATGTCCCGTCTCATCCATCGGGCCATGGATCTGGAGACCATCTATAAAAACTGCGACTACATCACCATCCACGTCCCCCAGAACAAGGAGACCAAGGGGATGATCAACGAGGACGCCATCCACATGATGAAGGGCGGCGTGCGCATCATCAACCTGGCCCGCGGCGGGCTGGTGGTCGAGGACGATATCTTGGCTGCCCTGGAGCGCGGGAAGGTGGCGGCTTACGTCACAGATTTCCCCACCAACAAGCTCTCTGCCGGCAAGAACGTCACCCTGATCCCCCATCTGGGAGCCTCCACGCCGGAGAGCGAGGAGAACTGCGCCGTGATGGCGGCCCAGGAACTGCGGGACTATCTGGAAAACGGCAACATCCGCAACTCGGTGAATCTGCCCACCCTCCAGCAGGAGTGGAGCGGCACCGCCCGGCTCTGCGTCATCCACCGCAATATCCCAGCCATGCTCTCCAGCATCACCGGCGTCCTCTCCCGGGAAAATGTGAACGTGGAAAACCTGACCAACAAGTCCAAGGGTGAGTACGCCTATACGCTGGTGGACATCGGCAGCCGCGTCTCCGACCGGGAGGTGGATGCCATCCGCGCCATCGGAGGCGTCCTCCGCGTCCGCTACCTCACCCACTGACTTTCTTTTGAAAAAGAAAGTCAGCAAAGAAAACTTTCATAGGGACCGTACAAAAAAACGACAGCCTTGCTTGAGATCTGCGATGAAAAAAGCTGGGTTCGCTCATTCGGGGCGAACCCGGCTTTTTTCAGTCGGGGAGATCTACGGTGACAAAGGTGTGGTCGGTGAGCAGATAACCGGTCTCTGCCCGGAGGGAGAGGTGGCGGGGATTGAACTGATAGGCGTCCAGGGCACGCTGGTCAAAAAAGTCCAGGCAGACGAGAAGCTCATGGGTGCTGCCGGGGCGGGTGAGCATGACCTGGGTCCGCAGGAGACCGGGACAGTCCGGAAGCAGGGCCTGAAAGCGCAGATTGAGCCGGTAGACCAGTTCGGATTTGTCAGTACCCTCCAAAATACAGTTCCAAAATGAGAGATATCGGATCATAGAAAGCTCCTTCTCAGGTTTTCACCATTGTACCACAAAGTATAGATAAAAAAACGATTTGGGCAAAAATATTTTAAAAAGTGCTTGAAACAATGGGAGATAACAGAAAAACAGGCATCCCAAAGGGCGGCTCCTCATAGGGGTATCTTGAAATTTGATTACAACAGGACCGATTGAGAGAAAAGAGTCATGACCACCCGCAAAACAGGTGGCAAGTTCTGCCCCTATAAGGGTTCTTTCTGGTCAGGCTTTTTCGGCTTATCAAGCCTTCTGTACCTCCGGGGTTTTTGCCCTACAATAAATATCCACAAGTATTACTTGAGCTCGTGGATGTTTTTTTATCCGTATATGAATCAAGATTTTCTGCCGCCGCACATATTTGCAGACAACTCTTTCTCTGAAGATGTATCTCCACTTGATGCTGAAGCTTTTATTCTGAGGCATATGTATCTCCTTCGTCCAGGCAGATCCAGCCCCGAAAATATCACCGCTAAACACGCAGTTAGCTTCTCTTGCGGGGTAGCATGACCTATTTCTGTTGAACAGCTTTTCCAAGCGGATTTTTTCATCCGCTCTTTAGCATACTCATATACAAATTAATGGCCCCGGCAAGCCGCTTTCCACTTGCCGGGGCCTGTGTTCTAGTTCTATTTTTTCTCACTTATCTCATTATCTTAATGACATTGGCGGCCCTGCGTTTCTTATTTCCTTTTGTTTTGAGCAGATCACTCACCGGAAAGTTCCAGAAGTTTTCTGATTTGCTGTGCCTGCCATTCGCTGCTGGTATATGCGGCAGGAATGGAGTTCCAAATCTCTTCCATGTAGTTATAAGATGCCTGCACGATAGAAGGATCCCTGCTGTAAATGCGCTGATTACTCCGTGAAGCATCCCAGGCAAGGAACAGACCACCCTGCTGTACCACATAGCTGATAGTGCTGTGAAGCAGCTGAAGCGTCTCGAAGGGGACAAACAGCAATTGGTATTTATGGCTGTTCAATTTGGAAAGGAACTGCAGATGCTCATGAAGCAGCCGGCGCGATACCTTTATGGGACGACCGTAAACCGCCGAAAGTTCCTCGTCCACGGTGGATTCCATCGTCGCGACCCAGGTCATCGCACTTAGGTCATAGATCTGCTTATAAGGGCACTTTGTTCTGAGGTACGCAGTAAACCGGTTTGTTTCAAAGGCAGGCCTTCTCTCTGCCTCCGGGACCCCGTTTTCTTCGAGAACCCGGTTCAGAATATCCAGGTTCATTGTTTTGTACATCATGACCGGATTCACAAGGTAGGTGGTGGAGTAGGGCACAAGAAATCTATCCAGTGTATGCAGAAAATCCGTGATATTGCTGAAAGGGATCTTCTCGATCACCCTGGTGGAAGTCTCCGCGGCAATATCGGCGCTCCGCTGGAAGTACTGCGCACTTTTCCGGTCTGTGTACAGAGTGCTGTGGAACACTTTCTGTCCAACATCGTTAGACAGAATCACCAGCGCACAGGTATCCTCCAGCAGGAAGATCATCCGGTGAAGATAGGCCCGCTCATAATCGGAAAACAACTGTATCCGGTCCGAAAAATAGAATTCCAGCCACTTGAAAATGGACATGTAGGTCTTTGGGGCCGGACAGCTGTCCAAGATTTGAATGGGACAGCCGTGATTCCTCATCTGCTCCAGATAGGGCAGCGAAAACTCCAGAAAGGATGTGGACAACTGCATATCCGGAAAATCATGGATAACAAAAACCCTTCCGGCAGGCGCTGACAACACCTGCCGGGTAAAGCCCTCCAGCACCGGTTTCAGATCATTGGTGGACTGAAAGACATCAACCACAGGCAGGACTTGCCGGACCGGAGCTTCATCGGTAAGCTCAGAACTCAGCCACAGGGCCAAGGCTTCCCGCAGCTGCTGGAGATCCGCGTCTTTCAGAGTACTGTCGCTTTTCACAAGAAGGTCCCGCACCACATGACCGCTCTGTTCTGCTCTGCACTGAAGGAAAAAATCAGCCAAAAGAAGCGGGTATCTGGAGTTATACTGTAACTTTCTCTGGTTGTTCTTAAACTTGCTCAGCAAAGTCACGTTAATCCCCGTCTGGTCGGCAATTTCCCTTGCAGATGTTTTAGTAAGGTCCATGATATAGGAAAGCGGAGTTTGCAAAGTTGGTTGTCCTCCCTTGTTGATGACTATTTATCTTATCATTATAGTATACGAAAAAAAAGATTTCAATAATATAACTTAAAATCGCCCGCAAAACTATGAAAACTGCCAGAAGGTGCGTTGATCGCACAGGTGGCCAGTCAAATGCCGCGGCACACCAACCAGATCGCCCGCACACAAAAAAGATGGGGCGCCTGCCTGAGCAAGCGTCCCATCTCTGTAAAGAGGTATATGATCTTGATCCTATACTGTTTGTGAGAACTTATGCGGGTAGCATGATGCAGGTGCCGCACACGGAGACAAACGTGACCAACAGGCCGTTCAGAATCGCACCGACCCAGATGCTGCCGGTCTTCTTGTAGAAGAAGCGGGAGATAACGGCGGCGACGGGCAGGATCATAATGGTTCCCCACAACAGAATGCCGGACAGGGCGTTGGGGTCAGAGGAGAAGGGAACGGTGGGGATGCCGCGCACGCCGGTGCTCTTGAAGACAATCAGGTCGTAGGCCTGGAGCAGGATGAGGCCGCCGGCAGTGGTCACAACGATGAGCACCATGTTGACCCACTCCTTGGCGCCGTTGATGCGGGTCAGGTTGTTGACGATCAGGCTGTGAACGATGAAGAAGGCCAGGAAGAAGGGCAGATATTTCAGGTAAACGGTCCACTTGTAGCCGGGCATTTCCATCAGTACCAGCTTGAATGCGCCGAACTCAACATGGAACAGGCCGGCAACATAGACCAGTGCATACAGCACAACGAACAAAAGGACAGCCAGGGACAGGCTTTTCAGGAATACCTTGCTGGAGACGGCCAGGCCGGCGTCCTGCAAGGTGTAACCCCTCTTCTTCTCCATGGCGAAGAGCACAATGAACACCGCCAAGAAGATAATGGTCAGGATTATGTTCATCAGGACGACACCGTTGGTTCCGGGCAGCTGGAAGTACTCGCTGACGGGCAGCTTTACGGGAACGATAACACCATGGAAGGGATTGTGCAGGGACAGGCCGGAGCACCAAGTATACAGCAAGGGTGCGCAGGCAGACAGCAGGATGTACAGGACCACATAGCGGACCTTATCGCCAGAGACAGCCAGGGTAGAGAAGCTACGGCCCTCGGGTTTCACAATGCCCTGGAAAGCGGCAGACTTGATCAGCATGCTGCCCAGCGCCATGATGAACATCACCAGGCCGATCAGGGCAATCATGCCGCCTGCCGGCTTCATGGTCCAGATTTGATCGTCATAGGCATAGGTTCTGGAGGCCAGCTCGCCGTTGCTCAGAGTGATGTCGAAAAACTCCAGAGCCAAAGCCACGGGCTCTTTGGCAAACAGGGTAAAGGCATGGGTCAGAGAGGGGTTGAAGCCCACACGCAGGGTGCGGTTGTTGCCAGCTTCAATGGCCTCTTCGCGGGAGAGCGCGGTGGAATCGCCATAGGCATAGTAGGTGGCGTAATCAGCGCCCTCAAAGCCCATGCCGACGGCAAACTGAGCGGAATTCTTAAACTCGGAGCCTTTGCCAACGGCCCACATTATGCCGGCAAACTCGTCGAACTGACCGAAGATGGTGCCATAGTTGACGGGATAGGCATTGATGGGATCCACCTTCTCGCCGCTCTGCCCTGCGCCCAGCACGCTTCCGGTACTGTCAGCAGCAATAGCCTTGAAGGAGTTGGAGGTCAGCAGGATGGATTTGGGCACGATCACGTTGTCGTTGCCAGCTTCCCTCTCCTGGAAAGCGCGCAGAGCGCCGAAACGAGCGCAGTCAGAGCCCATGGAGTGGCCAATCAAACCGATGTTGTCAGTATCCACGTAGGGCAGACGGCCCAGATACTGCAGAGCGGAATAGTGGCCCATGTCATTGATGACAGCGCTCTCAATGCTCATGTCGGGATAGCTGGAGTTGCCGTGGCCATATGCGTCCAGAGCGATCACCACGTATCCGCGGCGGGACATCTCAATGGCGTGGAGATGCATGGCCTCGGAGTTGGATGTAAAGCCGTGATTTGCAACGATGCCGGGGACGGGGTTCGCGGCGGAAGCGCTTTCGGGAATGTAAAGAACAGCATGCATGGATGCGCCATTCTCGTTGACCCACTCGATGGACTGGATATCGACTGTGCCCTTGCTGGTGCTGGCGGTATGCGCCATGGTTCCTCCGACCAGCATAAGTACCAGGCCAATGATCAGTACGATGCTGGCGGCGGTTTTCTTGGTTGCGGTTGTCACGAAACTCTCCTCCTCTTTTTATTATTTGTCAATATTGACTGTTAGTGACATTTTTAGCATACTATAGTGTCATATTAAAGTCAATTCTGCTAAATATACAAAATAAATGCCTTTTTTTAGACATATCAAACAAAATTTCTTTAAAAACGTATTCCGGCCTCAGCCGAAAAGCGAGACCCCTTAAAATAAAACAGGAGGCCGCATACATGCAATGTCATTAAGATGAGCAACTGGTTTTGCTTTTGTAATATATGTCCATCCGGCTGACGATGACCTGCTTGCTAAGGCCAGAAAGTTCACAGATATGGGAGAGTTGGCGCCGGAGGTTCTGCGGGTCTTCATATCCAAAATCATCGTCTATGAAAAGGAAGTAAAATACTCCAAGCACACGCCGCAGATGGTTCGCATCCGGTTCAAAGACTTCAATTTGAACGAAGCGGATGACCCGTTCTATGCGGAGACAACAGAAAAGGCAGACAGCGCAAATGCGCTGTCTGCCTGATTCCAAGATATGTTATCAAGATACCCTATCAGGAGTAGCCCAAGCAGCTCTTTCATGGAGACCTCGCTCCGGCCGTAGAGCGGGCTTTCGGGACCGGCGTCGATGTACCAGGTGTCCTGGGCGATGGGGTTGAACTCCAGGTTTTTGTAGCCAATGGTATGCTTGAACTCCTTGAACTGGGCGTTGTTGATGAAGACGATGCCGATCTCCGCCGAGGAGGCCACGGCCTCCACCACCTCGGCCAGCTGGACCTCCCGCATCCGCAGAGCGATTCCGTAGCCCTGCCGCCGCCGGTAAAACCCGGCCAGTGCCCGGGAGACGGTGAGCACCGGGTAGGAGGCCGCCGGCAGGACCTTGGGGGCATCACTGGCGGAGATACCCTCGATCAGCTCCATCTGATTGAGGATGGTACGGACATATTGATAGAGAGATTTTCCCTCTTCCGTGAGGGTGGCTCCCTTGTTGTTCCGGTCAAAGATGCGGATGTTCAGCTCGCTCTCCAGATTGATGATCGCCTTGCTCAGACTGGGCTGAGAGATAAAGAGAGCCTCCGCCGCCTTGTTGATGCTGCCCCGCTCCGCCACCTCGGCGACGTAAAAAAGCTGTTGTAACTGCACATATTTCACCTCTTTTTTTGCCCTATCATGGAGGGCGGCGCTTGTCAAGTGCGCCGCCCGGGCAAAAAAACGCTTGACAGATACGTGATGTGTGATTATACTGTGTATATCTAATAGATACACAAAATACGGAGGCGGGATATGGACATCATTATCCGCAACACGGGGGAGATCCCGATCTACGATCAGATCACCCGCCAGGTCAAGGGGCTCATTCTCAGCGGTGCGCTGGCGGAGGCGGAGGCCCTTCCCTCCATGCGGGCGCTGGCAAAGGATCTGCGGATCTCCGTCATCACCACAAAGCGGGCCTATGAAGAACTGGAGCGGGAGGGTTTTATCACCACGGTACCGGGGAAGGGGTGCTTTGTAGCGCCCAGAAATCTGGAGCTGGTGCGGGAAAATGCCCTGCGGCAGGTGGAGGAATATCTGACCAAGGCAGTGGACGCAGCCAAGTGCGGCGGGGTTTCCCGGGCAGAGGTGGCCGAGACGCTGGACATTATTTACGGGGAGGAATAGAATATGGAATACGCGGTCAAGATCGACCACTTGTGCAAAGACTTTGGCTCATTTTCTCTGAAGGATGTGTCCCTTGCCATCCCGGGGGGGACTATTCTGGGACTGATTGGGGAAAACGGAGCGGGAAAATCCACGGTTATCAAGTGCCTGCTGGGGATTCTCCGGCGGGACAGCGGCGAGGTCTCCGTCCTGGGTCAGGAGGGGGAGGCGGCGCTCACCGAAGTGGGGTATGTCCCCGACGAGTGCCCCTTCTCCGATGCGCTCAGGGTGAAGCAGGTGGGGAAATTTCTCGGCGGGGTGTTCCCCGGCTGGGATGAGACGCTGTTTGGTCACTACCTGGAGAAGTTCGATCTGCCGGCAGAGAAGAAAGTAAAGGAACTCTCCCGGGGCATGAAGATGAAGCTCTCCATCGCTGCTGCTCTGGCCCACAGGCCCAAGCTGCTGGTGCTGGACGAGGCCACCTCCGGGCTGGATCCGGTGATCCGGGACGAAATCCTGGATGAGTTTCTCGCCTTCCTCTCCGATGAGGATCACGCCATTCTCATCTCCAGCCACATCACCAGCGACCTGGAAAAGATCTGCGACTGGGTGGTCTATCTCCATAGGGGGGAGGTGACCGTCTCGGGGGCCAAGGACGAGCTGCTGGACAACTACGGGAAGCTCTCCTGCTCCCGGGCTGACTTGAGCCGGGTGGAACCCGCTCTGGTGGTGGGAAAACGGACGGGAGAATTCGGCTGTCAGGCGCTGATCCGGGATCGGGCGGTCTTTCAGCAGGCCTATCCCGATCTGCCGCTGGACCCGGCCAGCCTGGAGGATCTGATGATTTTTACCACAAGGGGGGACAGAGCATGAGAGGCTTTTTAAGGCGGGATCTGGACCTGATGATTCCAAACCTGAAAATTTACGGGGGGATCTTTGCCATCATGCTGGTGGTGTCCTTTTTCACTTCGCTGGGCCTGGACTTTTTCGCCATCTACGCCTGTATCTTTACTTTCTCCGGGATGCTGGGATTGTTCAACTATGATGAGGCCAACCACTGGCAGGCCTATGCCGCGGCCGCTCCCAACGGGCGCCGGAGCCAGGTGGAGGCTCGGTATGCCCTCGCCTTCCTCTTCAGCGGCGGGGTGACCCTGGTGCTCCTGATCGCCGATCTGGTGAGTCCGGATGGCCGCGGCATAATGGGAATGCCCTTCTTTTACGGTGGGCTCGGCCTGGTCTATGCCGCTGTGGCGATGCCCCTGTGCTATCGCTTCGGGGTGAATCGGGGCCGGGTGTTTCTCCTGGTCATTGTTGCTCTTTCCGCGGTGCTGGGCGCGGTGGGGAGCATCGCGGGGATGGCCGGCGGCGGAGAGGCAGACTTTCCCGTGTGGCTGGGCCTGCTTCTGCTGGGGGCCGGGATTCTGGCAAACCTGATCTCCCGGGGGATCTCCGTGCGTATCATGGCGCGCAAGGAGCTTTGAGAAAGTGAAAAGTCACCCCCGGCGGGCTTCGGCCCGCCGGGGGTGAGATTGTGTTAAGAAAAGGTCATGCCGGAACCAAGCCCGTCGCTGTCCAGCATCCGCTCCAGCACCGCCACATCGGCGGTGATGTCCATGGCGTCGGTCTGGAAGAGCTGGTCAAGCTGCTTTTCGAACCCCTCCACCACTTTATCCATCATCCCCTCGATTCGCGCCTTGGCAGCCGAGATGTTGGATCCCTGCACGCCCTGGGCGTCCATCTGGGCGTAAGCCTTCAAAATTTTCAGGGTAGTGGGCAGATAGTAATTCAAAAACTGGCGCAGCTGTCCGGCCTTGGCGGGATTCTGCCGCTGGTAGTCCAGAATTTTCCCCGTAATTTCCCCGATACGGTCGATCTTGCGGCTCATTTCCTCGTCGGGAATCGCATCGTTGATGGCCTTGATTTCCCGCAGAATGGCGTCATCGGAGGACGCGCTCTTTTTCCCGCCCTCAGCCTGTTTCACCCAGTCCTGGGGCGGCTCGTAGCCCTGATCGGTGAGCACCAGACGTCCGGTGGCACGGTCGATGTAGCCCATGGGCAGGATTCCGTCGGAGAGCATCCGCTGGAGGTCGGCAATGGCCTTCTTTTCCGGCACTCCGGCGGCCCCCGCCAGGTCGGAGATGAAGATGGAGCTGCGCTGGCCGATGAGGCCCAGATAGAGCCGCTGACGGCGGGCCCGCCGGGTCATGGAAAGGCCCATTCCGGTCATGAAGAGGCTGGCACACAAAAAGCCGAAGGTGGTAAAGGCCCCCGTTATGGCGCGGGCGCCGGAAAGTCCGGTGCCCGCGATCACGCCGAAGCAGGAGACGGCGAAGCAGAGGGAAAAAATCGTGCCCACCACCGTGAGTGCGGTGCCGCCTCTGGGGGAACGGAACCCTCTGTGGAGGCCGCTCCGCTGCCGTACCCGACCCGGATCATTTCGGGGAGCTCCCATGCCCCGGGCGGAGGTGGAAGAAGCGGGAGGCGTCTGCCGCCGTGCCTGACCGTTCTGAGCCTGCCAATCCGCCGCGCCGCTGGGGGCGTAAGGACCGGCTCCGGCGGAGGAACCGTATCGGTCCTTCATGTCACGGCGGATCTGATCGGTGGGGATGTTTACGCCGCCCAGATTCATGAAGAGCAGGACCATTCCTACCGGCCAGAAAAAAATGAAGCCCAGCACGATGAGCCACCACGGAATGTTGGAATCCTGTTTGTTTGACATGCTGTTCCTCCCGAAAACATACTTTTACACTTATCACATATCATACAACGAAAGAAAAGAGTTGTAAAGCGGAAACCGGGGGAGTTTAAGCGGCTGTAACCGTTCTGTCATTGCTTTTTAGGACAAAAAAACATATAATGACCTATATCTTGTGTTTCGCCGCCGCAAAAGCGGCGTGTGATCTGGAGTGATGGAGATGGAAGAAAAAGAGACGGGTAAGCGGGTTATGCCCGGTTCCCGGAAAAAGATCGGCCTGATTGCGGCTGGAATCGTGGTCGGGGTATTGGCGGCAGCCTACCTTGGATTGTGTGCCTTTGCCAACGGAGATAAGCTGTGGCCCAACACCAGCGTGATGGGGGTGGATCTCTCCGGATTGACTGCCGCTCAGGCCGAGGAAAAGCTGGCCGGGGCCATTCCCGGCAAGCTGGCGGGAAAACGGGTGGAACTCTATGAGCCCGGCAGCGGACAGCGGGTCTCGCTGGATACCGATGGACTGATGGAGGCCGCCGATCTGGCCGGGGATGTGAACACCGCCGCCCATGCCGACCGCCGGGGAACCAATTTTCTGACGCTGGGCGGCCGCTATCTGGCCCGGGTGATTTCCGGCGGAGACATTGAGGTCCCACCCACGCTGACGTTCACCCCCGACGGGGAAAAGCGGATGGCGCAGGCGCTGGAGGAGCTTTCCGAGAAGCTGGGGATCGAGGGCAATGAGACGACCTATGAAGTCACCGATACCGCCCTCCTCTTTCAAAAAGGCGTCACCGGCACGGAAGTGGACGGGGCGGCTGCCCGCAAGGGCGTGGGCTTTGCCCTCAGCGGCACCGGGCCGGAGACGGTGGAGGTGGTGCTCATCCAGGCCCCTCCGGCAGAGCCGGACTTCGACGCCATCCACGAGAAGGTCTCCGCTCAGGTGGCTGACGCCTATCTGGACAAGGAGAGCCGGGAGATCGTCCCCTCGGTGATGGGGGTGGACTTTGATGTGGCGGCGGCCCGGGCGGCGCTGGCCAAGACCGCCGACGGCAGGCCCTGCCGGGTGGAGCTTACGCTGACCGCGCCGAAGATCAGCACCGAGACGCTTCAGGCCAGCCTGTTTCGGGACACACTGGGAGCCGCTGTCACCAAGTTCAGCGGTACCGCCGCCCGGAAGGACAATATCAAGCTGGCGGCCAGCTTTATCAACGGATATATTCTCTTCCCCGGGGAGGAATTTTCCTATAACGCCCTCTGCGGCCCCTACGAGACCTCCAAAGGCTACGGCAAGGCAGGCGCCTATGTCAACGGAAAGACGGTGGATACCACGGCCGGCGGCATCTGCCAACTCTCCTCCACCCTCCACTGGGCGACCTTAAAGGGGAATCTGGAGATCACCGAGCGCCACTGCCACCGCTATGAACCCAGCTATATCCCTGGCGGCCTGGACGCCACGGTGTATGGAAACAGTCTGGATTACCGGTTTAAAAACACCACCGAGTATCCGGTGAAGGTAGAGGCCTATGTGGACAGCAAAAACTACGTCCACGTCAATCTCTATGGCACCAATACCTCGGGGATCCACGGAGAGCCGTACCACACCAACCGGACGGTGACCCAGTATGCCCAGACAGTATATGAACCCAGCGCGGAGATTCCACAGGGCACGACGCGGAAGGATCCCGAGCGCACCGCCTACAATGCAGTCACCATGGAGACCTATCAGAAGCTGGTGGATGCCAACGGTAAGACTGTGGACACCATTTTCCTGCACAAGGACAGCTATAAGCTGCGCAATGCCGTGATCCTCTACAATCCCGCCGACGCGGCGCTGTGGGGGATCGATCCCGCCACCGGGCTAAAGACACTGACACCGGTGACGCCAACGCCTGCCGCCACCCAACCCCCCGCAGACACGCCCGCTCCCACGGAAAGCCAGGCTCCGGCCGTGACGGCGGCACCCACCGCTGAGCCGACGGCGCCCGTTCCCGGGGAGACTCAGACGCCTGCCCCCACCGCCGATCCCAACGATCCCCTGCTTCCGCCCGAAGCCTGATGGGAAGGAGCTTACAAAAGCATGTTTCAAGGTTTTTCACAGCAGACTGTGGATTTCCTTTGGGGAATCCGATTCAACAACGAGCGCAGCTGGTTTGAGGCCCATAAGGAGGACTATCAGAAAAACCTCTATGAGCCGATGAAGGAGCTCTGCCGGAGCCTGTATGAGGGCTTTGGGGAGCGGCACAAGGATCTGGAAATGACCAGCCGGGTCTGCCGCATCTATCGGGACGCCCGCAGGCTCCATGGCCGGGGGCCTTACAAGGACCACCTGTGGCTGACCCTCTCCCAGCCGGTGGAGCGCTGGTCGGCGGCCCCGGCGTTCTGGTTTGAGATCTCGGCGGACGGGTACAGCCACGGAGTGGGCTACTGGATGGCTCAGGCCCTGACGATGGCCAAGTTCCGGGCGCGGATGGACCGGGATCCAAAACCGATGGAAAAGCTGGCCCGCCAGATCAAAAAACAGGATGTTTTTGCGCTGGATGGAGAGGATTTCAAGCGCCCGAAACAAGCGCCCAGCACCCTGCTGGAGCCTTGGTACAACAAGAAAAACGGATTCTCACTCAGCTGTGACCGGCCTCATGATGACCTGGTTTTTTCTCCTGAGCTGCCCGGAGCGCTTCTGGAGGAGTGGGAGAAGCTGGTTCCCCTGTTCCGCTACCTGTCTACACTGGACGGGGATCCGGACCCAAGAGAGCCGTAATCATTTTCAGAATTTTTTGACAGGAACAAAGACCACCCTGCTGCGCATACTGAGAGGGAACATTCTCAGAAAGGCGGCGGGGTGGTTTTGCGTTTGGAATGGAAAAAGATGACGATGTTGGCCCTGACGGCGGCACTGATCCTCCCATGGGCGGGGGCGGGGCTTCAAAAGGCCCGCTCCGAAGCGTGCCCTGCGGATGCGGTGCTGACGCAGGAGTGCGAGCTGAAGCTCATTGCCCTCACATTTGACGACGGTCCCCGGCGCTCCACCACAACGGAATTGCTGGACGGTTTGGCCCAGCGGGGCGTGCGGGCCACTTTTTTTTTGATCGGGGAGCAGGTGCCCGGCAACGAGGACTTGCTGCGGCGGATGGATGAGGAGGGACACCAGATCGGGATCCACACCTACGATCACGTGATGCTCACGGGACTCAATGCGGCTGATTTTTCCGCCCAGGTAGACCGGACGCGCACAGTGCTGAAAAATGCTCTGGGACACAACGATTTCCTGCTGCGCCCGCCCTATGGCATGGTAGACGACGGGGTGAAGCGCCGGGCGGGCTGCCCCATCATCCTGTGGTCTGTCGACCCGGAGGACTGGGACGACAAGAACACCGACCGTATTGTGGAGCATGTGGTCTCCCGGGCCAAGGACGGCGATATCATCCTGCTCCACGACATCTATCCCACATCGGTGGAAGCTGCCCTGCGCATTGTGGATGCCCTTCACCAGAAAGGGTTCTATTTTCTTACGGTGGACGAGCTGGCGGCCCAGCGCCGCCTCTCTTTGAAGGCAGGCAGCACTTATCTGAATTTTTATCCGTAACACGGGAATTCCCGAAAAAGACATTAAGACGCCATTACAAATAGTGACATTTGTCTTTCGGCCGTTGACGATTTTTGACCAAACGTGTACAATGGGATCAGAAATGAAAAAACGGAGGGAAGAGTATGGCACGCCGCGCCGGCTCAAAAGATGAGCTCATTGAATGCGAATACTGTGGAGAGCGTTACTCCGCCACATATAAACGCTGTCCCTTCTGCAACGGGGACGGCACGGGCCGCTGGGATGACCCGGACAGCCTGGAGAACGAGGATGACTACGACAAGGATGAAGGATTTCGAACGGGGGGCGGAAAGCGGTTGGCAGGCGGCAGCAGAAGAGGGGGCCGTGGCGGCCCCTCCATTGGCAGGATCATTTTGACGGTCGCGTCTCTGGCGCTCATCGTGGCGGCGGTCTGTATTGTGATCTCCATTGTCAAATCCATGCTGGGTGGGTCGAAGGACCCGGCCCCTTCGGCCTCTCCCGCGGTGGAGAGCAGCGTTCCTTCCGAGGCTCCGGCAGAGAGCGGCGCACCCGCCGGGAGTGAGACGCCCATCGAGAGCGCGGCGCCCGCCGAAAGTGAGGCGCCTTCCGCCGGACAGATCTCAGGCGTGGGCACGGCCACCGGATTTACCCTCAACCGGGAGGACTTTACCTTTGACGCGGCGGGACAGGTGTTCCAGATGAAAGCGACGTTTACTCCGGAAGGGACCACGGGGGATATCACCTGGAAGTCCAGCGATCCCAATGTGGCCTCCGTCTCCTGGAACGGGGTGGTTACCTCGGTGTCGCCGGGGACGGTCACTCTCACCGCATCGGTGGCGGGCGCAGGAGAAAAGACCTGTATTGTCCGCTGCAATTTTAAGAGCGGCGGGACAACGACCTCCGCAGCCACTACCTCGCCCACCGGCTCCGGCGC
The DNA here is from genome assembly GCF_050313575.1 of Candidatus Pseudoscillospira sp. SGI.172. Lineage (NCBI taxonomy): Bacteria > Bacillati > Bacillota > Clostridia > Candidatus Pseudoscillospira > Candidatus Pseudoscillospira sp. SGI.172. The sequence continues at coordinate 40,510 of NZ_JBNPLQ010000001.1, forward strand.
ATCCTCTTCCGCCTCCGGACTCAAGCTCAACCGGGAAGACTTTACCCTGGGACACGCGGGAGAGACTTTCCGTATGGTGGTGTCGGGAACCAGCGCGGCCGTCACCTGGGCCAGCAGCAATACTTCGGTGGCCACTGTGGGCGCTGATGGTACAGTCACCGCGGTAGGCAAGGGGACCTGCAATGTCACCGCCACGGTGAACGGCACCACACTGAAGTGCATTGTCCGCTGCAGCTTCTGAGCGGAATCCGTATTTACATCAGGAAAAGGGCGTCCCCGTCCATGGGCGGGGACGCCCTTTTTGCAGCAAAAAGAAAGGTCAGTCCTCCAGCGCGGAGATCTTATTCACCCGGCGCTGGTGCCGGCCGCCCTCGAACGGGGTGTTCAGGAACACCTCCACAATGCGCTCGGCCAGATTGGGCCCGATCAGGCCTCCGCCCATGGCCAGCATGTTGGCGTCGTTGTGGCGGCGGGTCATCTCCGCGGAGAGAGGCTCGGAGCACAGGGCGCAGCGGATCCCCTTGACCTTGTTGGCGGCGATGGAGATGCCGATGCCGGTGGTGCAGATGACGATGCCCTTCTCGCACGCGCCGGAAGCCACCGCACGGGCGGCGGCGGCGCCGAAATCGGGGTAGTCGCAGGAGTCGGTGTTGTCACAGCCGAAATCCTTGTAGGGGATGCTGTTGGCTTCCAAATAGCCGATGATGTGCTGTTTGAGGCCGAAGCCTCCGTGGTCGGAACCCAGTGCGATCATATGATATCCTCCTATGATTGTAAAAATGGATGGACAGAAAAATAGATGGGGAGTGCAGCCTCACAGCCGGATCAGTCTGGGCTGACGGCGTTCGTACACGGCGATGGAGCCAAAGCCCATCTCTTTTACCAGCTCCGCCGCCGCCCGAATGCCGAGCCCCACGTCATTCGGGCGGTGGGCGTCGCTGCCCAGAGTGATGAGCGTTCCGCCGCAGTCCCGATAGAGGGCCAGGACAGGCCTCCAGTCGGCGATGTTCCGGCCGCGGCAGGTGTTGACTTCAATGCCCTTCCCCTTGGCGATCACGCGGCGGAAAATTTCGCGGATGCGATCCCAATACCGGTCCAGGGTGACGTGGTTTCCATCCCGCTCGTTCATATAGCGGAGGGGATAGATCACATGACCCAGCACATCGTAGCAGTCCAGTTCCGCAAGGGCCTCCATACAGGAGAAGTAGTCGTCCAGAGCGGCGTAGCAGGTCTCCTCACTGTTGTAGTTAACATAATAGAAATCAATGCCTCCGGAGGCACGGCCCCGGTTGTGGACGGAGCCGATGACAAAGTCCAGTTCCGGGCGGCTGACGAGCTTTGCGGCGGCGGCGGGATCCTCCCAAGCCTCTCCCAGCTCCAGCCCCATTTTGATGGGGAGGATCCCGGCAAAAACAGGCCGGGTCAGGGCCAGCTGTTTCTCGATGGGGGCCCACCGGAAGGACAGGTCCAGCTTGCCGTCGGCGGAGAGAAGGTCGCAGTGATCGGTGAGACAAAGCTCGTCCATGCCGGCGTCCCGCGCCGCCTGGGCCATGGCGGTCAGGGGAGCGGAGCTGTCGGGAGAGCAGAGAGAATGCGTGTGGTAGTCTGTGAGAAACATGAATATGACTCCTTAAAATGGCCAGCTTTCGATCCATTTCACCAGTGGTTCATACCAGGTCGGGATGGTCAGACCGATGAGGACGGGGTAGAAGAGAGCGTACAGTCCCGCCGAGAGGCAGGTAAGGCCGTAAACCGGTCTTCTCCAGCCCTCGTCGGCCTCCATGAGGCCGCTGAACAGGAAGGAGAGGGCCAGGATCAGAAAGAGGATGGATGGGAAGTAGTGGTATTCGAAGGTGGTGCGGCCGATGAACATCCAGGGCACCAGCTGAGAGAGGTAGCCCACCACCACAAAGGCGGCTTTTGCCGAGCGGCGGCGGAAGGCCTGCACGGCGCAGAGGATGACAGCGCCCAGACCCGCCCAGCAGACCACGGGGTTGGAGAAGGCTGCAAAGCGGGTGGTGAAGCCGGGGACCGTGTTGTCCATATAGTAGAGAATGGGACGTCCGTCCACGATCCACTGGTACCACCGGGAGGAATAGGGATGGCTCTGATTGACTCCCTCGTGGTAGTGGAGCATATATTTCTGGTTCTCCCAGACGGTGCTCAGAAGGCCCTTCAGGCTGGTGTCCCCTTTGGCCATGGCATAGGGGAGATAGGCGGCGCAGTAGATGCACAGGGGGATCACGACGAAGCAGAGCACGGAGAAGGCCAGCGTCTTTACGCACCAGACGGCCCGTTCCCCCCGCTGCTCCTCGGGCCAGTCCCGGAGCTTTTGATAAAAGCCCATGAAGTAGAGGACGGCCAGCCCCACGGCGGCGTAGATCACCGTCCACTTGGAGGCTGCCCCCAGGCCCCACATGAGCCCGGAGAGGAAGAGGGGCAGGGCTCCCTGCCGGAAGCTGGTTCCGGCGGGGAGAGTCAGGTAGCGATAGAGGAAAAAGTACATGCAGAGGATAAAAAAGACGCCGTAGGTGTCGATGGTGGCGATCCGGGTCTGGGTCAGGTGCATGAAGTCCACGGCAAAAAGAATGGTACCGCAGGCGGCCGTCGGGGTCTTGCCGAAGAGATTTTTCAAAAAGACATAGAGGATGGGGAGCATCCCCACGCCGAAGAGCGTGCCCATGAATCGCCAGCCGAAGGGAGTCATGCCGAAGAGCCGGATGCCGATGCCCAGAATGAGCTTGCCCAGCGGGGGATGGGTGACCTCATAGGGGTAGACCCCCTGAATGTGCTCCTGGGCGGTGCGGGCGTGGTAGATCTCGTCAAAGTAGGTGGAGTTGTACCAGGTGGACTTGGCGGGTACCGTAGCGTCCACGGAAAAGAGGTCCCGGACTTCCGAAGCGGCTTTGGAGCCGTCGGCCATGGCCCAGTGGAAGGGGACCGGGCGGCCGTCCTGCCCCAGCAGGCAGAACTTGGAGAGCTGGAGATGGGGTTTCTCCGCCTTGCCGGTGATGCGCAGGAAGCGGACGTTCTGCGGATTTTCCACCGTGATGTCGATCCATTTATAGAGCTGATTGTACTTTTGCGTCAGGGCATAGCTGGGATCATAGTCCTCCGCCTGCGCCCAGTACCACCCGGTGACCTTTTCCGTGTCCTCCGGGTCGTTCTTACGCTGCCACAGGGTGAGCCAGTTTTCCCCGTCGGCGGAGATCTCCACATTGTAGGCCCCCGTGCCCAGACCGGAGTAGTAGCGGATCCCGGTGGTGTAGACGGCGTCCCCGTAGACTGCGATGGTCACCGGTTCGCCGCCGGCAAATTCATAGACGCTCTGGGGGGCGGTGGTGTCCCCCAGCAGGAAGAAGGCGGTGGCGGCGTAGACCAGGGTGATGAGGAGCACCGGCAGCCGATCCTGCTTCTCCATGGGGTGGCAGGTTCCGGCAAAGGTGAGCCGCCCGGATCCTGTCCGGCCTCTGACCCAGTCTGCACCCAGCGGCCCATTCCAGGCGGTGCGAACGTATCGGAGCAGAAAGAGTCCGACGCAGAACAGGGTGACCAGGGCAAACAGAATGGAGGGGGTGATATACTGCATGACACAGCCTCCCGAAAATGCAAAAATAAAGAGCGGGAAAAACCCGCTCTCTATTTTATTTCTTTTTCTTGCGTTTGTCAAAAAAACCTTTGATCCCGGACTCTTCCACGCGCTCTCCCATGGCCGCGGCATAGGCGTTGAGGGCCTCCCGCTGCTCGGAGGTGAGGGAAGTGGGCACCTGGAGCCGGATGGTGACGAACTGGTCGCCCCGGCCCCGGCCGTTGATGGAGGGGATGCCCTTTCCGCGCAGGCGGAAGGTGGTGCCCGGCTGAGTGCCCTCGGGCATGGTGTACTCCACGTTGCCGTCGATGGTGGGGATGATGAGCTTGGCCCCCAGGACAGCCTGGGTGAAGGTCACCGGCTGCTCCAGATAGACGGCGGTGCCGTCCCGGCGGAACTTGTCGCTGGGACGCACGGATACGGAGATCAGCAGATCTCCGGCGGGGCCGCCGTTCTTTCCGGCGCCGCCCTGGCCCCGCAGAGAGATGGCCTGGCCGTCGTCAATGCCCGCGGGGATGGAGACCGTGATCTTCCGTTGTTTGCGCACCGAACCGGAGCCCTTGCAGTCGGGGCAGGGCTGATGGATGATCTTGCCGGTGCCCTGGCAGCGGGTGCAGGGCGCGGTGGTGGCGAAGGTAAAGGCCCCGCCGCCCCTCTGGATGCGGATGGAGCCGGTGCCGTGGCAGTCCGGGCAGACCTCCGCCGTGGTCCCGGCTGCGCAGCCGGAGCCGTGGCAGGTGCCGCAGGACTCGGAACGGGAGACGGTGATCTCCTTTTCACAGCCGAAGGCGGCCTCCTCAAAGCTGATGGTCACGGAGGTGCGGAGGGTCTCTCCCTTCCGGGGAGCGTTGGGGTTGGCCCGCTGGCCGCCGCCGAAGCCGCCGCCGAAGAAGGAGCCGAAAATGTCTCCCAGGTCGATGTCGCCCATATCAAAGCCGCCGAAGCCGCCGCCGGGTCCGCCGGCGCCGAAGTTGGGATCCACGCCCGCGTGGCCGTACTGGTCGTAGCGGGCACGTTTCTCTTTGTCGGAGAGGACCTCGTAGGCCTCATTGACCTCTTTGAAACGGGCCTCGGCCGATTTGTCGCCGGGATTCAGGTCCGGATGGTACTGCTTGGCCAGATGCCGATAAGCCTTTTTGAGTTCGGCATCGCTGGCCCCGCGGGAAACCCCCAGGACCTCATAATAATCTCTTTTTTGTTCAGCCATATGTTGTCACCTCGTCGGAGCAAGCTCCGTATCGTTCGCTTTCGCGCGGAGCGCGAAAGTTCATTCACTTCGATGCTCCTCCTCACCCCGTGAAACAATTTGTTTCGCGGGGCCACGGATAAAAGCAGGCTCCGTATCATTCGCTTTCGCGCGGAGCGCGAAAGCTCATTTGCTCCGCTGCTCCTTCCTTCCGGGGAAACCTTCTGCTTCCCGGAAGGCCCCACAAACAGGCGGCAAGGGCGGAAAACCGCCCCGCCGCCTGTTTTGGAAAGGGTCCTTATTTCTTGTCGTCGTCGTCCACGACCTTGTAGTCGGCATCCACCACACCGTCATCGGCGGGGCCGGACTGCGCGCCGCCCTGGGCGCCGCCGTTGAAGCCGCCCATGTCGGGGCCGGGCTGGCCGCCCTGGGGATTGGCCTGCTGATAGAGCTTCTCGGTGATGGGGTAGAAGGCCTTGCTCAAGTCCTCGGTGGCCGTCTTGATGGCGGCGGTGTCGGTGCCCTTGAGGGCGTCCTTGAGCTTGTTGAGGGCGGCGTCCAGAGTGGACTTGTCGCCGGCGTCGATCTTGTCCTTCAGATCCTCCATGGTCTTTTCGGTCTGATAAACCATCTGCTCGGCCTGGTTGCGGACATCCACCTCTTCCTTCTTCTTGGCGTCCTCGGCGGCAAACCGCTCGGCATCCTTGACGGCCTTGTCGATGTCTTCCTTGGACATGTTGGTGGAGGAGGTGATGGTGATGTGCTGCTCCTTGCCGGTGCCCATATCCTTGGCGGAGACGTTGACGATGCCGTTGGCGTCGATGTCAAAGGTGACCTCGATCTGGGGAACGCCGCGGCGGGCGGGGGCGATGCCGTCCAGGTTGAAGCGGCCCAGGCTCTTGTTGTACTGCGCCATCTCGCGCTCGCCCTGGAGCACGTTGACCTCCACGGAGGTCTGGTTGTCGGCGGCGGTGGTGAAGATCTGGCTCTTCTTGGTGGGGATGGTGGTGTTGCGCTCGATGAGCTTGGTGAACACGCCGCCCATGGTCTCAATGCCCAGGGACAGGGGGGTGACGTCCAGCAGCAGCAGATCCTTCACGTCGCCCACCAGAACGCCGCCCTGGAGCGCTGCGCCCACAGCCACGCACTCATCGGGGTTGATGCCCTTGAAGCCCTCCTTGCCGGTGAGCTTCTTGACCATCTCCTGCACAGCGGGGATCCGGCTGGAGCCGCCCACCAGCAGGACCTTGGACAGGTCGCCCTGGGACAGGCCCGCGTCGGACATGGCCTGCTTCACAGGCCCGGAGGTGGCGTCCACCAGATGGGCGGTGAGCTGGTCGAACTTGGCGCGGGTGAGGGTCAGGTCCAGATGCTTGGGGCCGGTGGCATCGGCGGTGATATAGGGCAGATTGATGTTGGAGGAGGTGACGCCGGAGAGTTCGATCTTGGCCTTTTCGGCGGCTTCCTTCAGCCGCTGCATGGCGACCTTGTCGGTGGACAGGTCGATGCCGGTGTCCTTCTTGAACTCGGCCACCATCCAGTCCATGACGCACTTGTCAAAGTCATCGCCGCCCAGCCGGTTGTTGCCGGCAGTGGCCAGCACTTGGATGACGCCGTCGCCGATCTCCAGGATGGAGACGTCGAAGGTGCCGCCGCCCAAGTCGTAGACCATGATGTTCTGGTCGGACTCCTTGTCGATGCCGTAGGCCAGGGCCGCGGCGGTGGGCTCGTTGATGATCCGCTTCACATCCAGGCCTGCGATGCGGCCGGCATCCTTGGTGGCCTGGCGCTGAGCGTCGGTGAAGTAGGCGGGGACGGTGATGACGGCCTCGGAGACACTCTCGCCCAGGTAGGCCTCGGCGTCGCCCTTGAGCTTTTGCAGGATCATGGCGGAGATCTCCTGGGGCGTATAGCCCTTGCCGTCAATGGAGACCCTGTGGTCGGTGCCCATCTCACGCTTGATGGAGGCCACGGTGCGGTCGGGGTTGGTGACAGCCTGGCGCTTGGCCACCTGACCCACCATCCGCTCGCCGTCCTTGGAAAAGGCGACGACGGAAGGGGTGGTGCGGTTGCCTTCGGCGTTGGGGATGACGACGGCTTCGCCGCCCTCCATGACAGCCACGCAGGAGTTCGTGGTACCAAGGTCGATACCGATGATTTTAGACATATGAATTCCTCCAATTATATCGTAAATTTCTTTTTTACAAAAGGATGGGCGCAAGCCTAATTGGCCACCTTCACCATGGCAAACCGGATGATTTTATCCTCCAGCCGGAATCCGGCCTGGAACACCTCAGCTACGGTGTTTTCTCCCAGCGTGTCGTCCTCCACGTGCATCACGGCATTGTGGACGGTGGGATCGAAGGGCTGCCCGGCGGCGTCGATCTCGGTGACGCCCAGGGATCCCAGCGCCTTCTTCAGGCCGGTCATGGTCATTTCAACGCCCTTGGCGTAGGCCTCATCGGAGGTCTCCTGCTTGAGGGCCCGCTCCAGATTGTCATAGACGGGAAGCAGGGCCTTCACCGCGTCGGCCTTGGCGTCGGCGTAAATGGCCTCTTTCTCCTTCTGGGTGCGGCGGCGGAAGTTGTCGTACTCGGCGGCCAGACGGAGGAATTTGTCCTCCTGCTCCGAGAGATTTGCCTTCAGGGTCTCCAGTTCCTCCAGCAGGGGATTGGCCTCCTCTGCTTGGGGCCCGGGTGTCCCGGTCTGGGCGGTCTCGGCCGCCGGGGTCTCCTTGGGAAGCTCGGTCTCCGGGACCTGCTTCTCCTTCTCTTTTTTACTCAAGAGATTCCCTCCTTGGTTCTATCTTTGGTGCGCGTCACTGATCCTTGTCACCGGGAGGCAGTCCGCCCTGGCCGATGAGCCAGGTCAGACCCTTGGCAAAATAGGACAGCCGCGCGGAGATCTTGGCGTAATCCATTCGGGTGGGGCCAACCACGCCGACCAAGCCCCGCATCCCGTCGCCCAGGTCATAGGTGGCCATCACTACACTGGAATCCTTCAGGGCCTCGGCCACGTTCTCAGGGCCGATGAGGATGTCGGTGGCGCGGTCACAGTCGCTGGGCAGAGGCTTAAACTCCTCGTCGGAGAGGAAGCTCATCAGGGGCTGGGCCTTCTCCAGGGACTGGTATTCCGGATGCTCCAGCAGGTTGGCGATGCCGGCGGTGTGGACCTGACGCTTTTCCAGATCATCCAGCACCTCAGCGCCAAAATTCACCACCAGCTCAATGAGCTCGTAAGCCTCCCGGGTGGCGTGGCGGGATACCCGGGCCAGCTCCGGGGTCAGCTGGGCCAGCGTCAGGCCGGTAAAGCCTGTATTGAGCAGGGTGCCCAGCATTTGCAGCTGAGATTCACTCAGATCTCCCGACAGGCGGAAGAGCTTGTTGCGCACCACGTTGGAGTCGGTCATTACCACGGCGATAAACGCGCTCTGATCCACCAGCAGCAGATCGAACCGGCGTATGGTCATCTTCTCCGGCCCGGAGGCCAGGGCGAAGGCGGGGTACTGAGTGAGCTTGGCCACCACCCGGCCGGCTTCGTCGATGACCCGGTCGAGGGCCTTCATGCGGATGTGCAGAGCCTGGTTGATCCGCTGGGTCTCCTGAATGGAGAGCTTGTAGTCATCCATCAGTTCGTTGACATAGAGCCGGTAGCCCTTGGGGGACGGAACACGCCCGGCGGAGGTATGGGGCTGTTCCAGATAACCCAGGTTTTCCAGATCGGCCATCTCGTTGCGGATGGTGGCGGAGGAGACGTTCAGCCGTGCCCACTCAGCCACCGCCTTGGAGCCCACAGGTTCAGCATTTTGGATGTAGCTTTCGATGACGGCCCGGAGAATTCTCTTCTTACGATCAGTCAGATCCAAGCCGCTCACCTCTCACAAAATATTTTAGCACTCTCGCTTCCTGAGTGCTAAAGATACTGTACCACCACGGGCCTACAATGTCAAGAGTTGGGGTTGTAAATAAAATATGAATAATGAAGGGCAATTTCGGCCAAAAAGCCGCCCCTCTCCGGGGAAAGGAGAGAGGCGGCCGCTTCCGGGCGGTTAGCGAACCGGGAAAGAGATTGCCAGTACAAGGGAGGTCAGTCTACCGTGACGTCCCGGATCCAATCCCCCGAGCGGAGCCGGGCAACGCCCAGGAAAAACTTTACCACATTTTCCAGGGAGATGCACAGATAGACGACCAGGATGCTCTGGTGAAAGACCAGTCCGGCCAGCGCGGCAGCGGGAAGTGAGACGAACCACAGGGGGGAGAGATCGATGGCGGAGGCGGCCCGTACGTCTCCGCCGCCCCGGAGCACGCCCACCGTGTTGGTGGTGTTGAACGAGCGCAGGGAGAGGACGGAGAAGGTGACCAGGCTCATCATGGTGGCGATGGAGGACGCCTCTGCCGACAGGTGGAACATGGGGTAGAGCACGGGGCTGAACAGGACGAAGGTGAGCACAATGAACACGCCGCCCACCAGCAGCCCCGACAGGAAGGCCAGCAGATCCAGCGCCTGCCCCACCTCGTAGACGGTATCCCGGCGTCCCGCGCCGATCTCCCGGCCAACGATGATGGCGGAGGTGCCGCCCACCGCAAAGACCAGCACGGTGGATACCCGCTCGATGTTGCCCGAGATGCCGAAGGCGGCCAGAATGGCCTGAGAGCCCGCCATGTGGCCCATGATTGTGGGGTAGAGGGCAGTGCCCAGGCCCCACAGAGTTTCATTGATGACGACCGGGGTGGCATAGCGGACATACCGGGCCAGCATTTCTCCGCCGGGGCGGAAGAAGAAGCCGGGTCGGATCCGGAACTGCCTGCCCAGGCAGGCGTGACCCACGGCGAAGAGGAATTCCAGGAAGCGGGAGATGAGGGTGGCCAGGGCGGCTCCTTCCACCCCCATGGCGGGGGCACCCAGGTGGCCGAAGATAAACACCCAGTTGAGGAAGGTGTTGCTCACCATGGCCACCGCCAGGATGTAAAGACCCAGCTGGGGATTGGCCATGCTGCGGTGGGCGCCGATGTACACCTGGGCCAGGCCGTCAAAAAGGAAGGAGAAGGCCACCATTTTAGCGTACTGGGCGGCCAGAGCCACCACCGCCGGCTCATTGCCGAACAGGCCCATGAACCACACAGGGAAAAAGTACATGACGCATCCAAAGAGAAAGGTGAGCCCGCCGGAGATGTACATCCCGATACCGATGACCCGGCTGATGGAGTCGTTGTCCCCCTTGCCGTAAAACTGGCTGATGAGGACCGACGCGCCGCTCTGGAAGCCGAAGATCATGAGCTGGATGACAAAGATGGGAATGTTGGCCAGGGTGACGGCGGCCATGGGGGCCTCTCCCAGCAGACCCACCATAAAGGTGTCCAGCAGGCCCAGAGAGTTGGTGATAAGATTTTGCAGAATGATGGGGATGGCGAGGGTCACCACGTCCTTGTAGAAGGCCTTCCCCCTCCTCATATAGGAAAACACAGATCGTACCTCCGTTACAGCAGGCTGCCCCGCTGAGTCATATCGGCCAGCAGACCGGCCAGGGTGTCCACCTCTTCCCGGGTGGAGCCGGGGCCAAAGGAGACCCGCAGGGCCCCGAAGCGCAGCTTGGGGGGGAGAGGCATGGCCTCAAAGACATGGCTGGGCCTGCCCCGGTGGCAGGCCGAGCCGGAGGAGAGATACACACCCTTTTCCCCCAGAGCCCGCACCACCGACTCCCCGGAAAACGCGGGCATGGAAAGGGCCAGAATATGGGGGGCGTCCCCCCGGCTGATGAGTTCCACCCCGCCGATGGCGGAGAGAGTGTCGGCGGCGTAGTCCTTGACCTCCCGGATGTGCTCCCGGGTCCCCGGGACCCACGCCTCCACGGCGGCGGCGAAGGCGGCGATCTGGGGTGTGGCCTCGGTGCCGGGGCGGAGCCCCCGCTCCTGGCCGCCGCCCAGCAGAAGGGGCTTCACCCGGGAAATGAGATCCTTGCGGATATAGAGCCCGCCGATCCCCTTCGGGGCCCGGATCTTATGGCCGCAGATGGTCACGAAGTCGGCCCCCAGCTCCTTGGGCGTGAAGGGAACCTTGAGAAAGCCCTGGACGGCGTCCACATGGAGCAGAGCGGGGGCGCCGGCGGCGCGGATGGCATCGGCCGCGGCCCGGACAGGGAGAATGGAGCCCACTTCATTGTTCACCAGCATCATGGACACCAAAATGGTGTCCGGCCGGACGGCCTCAGCCACCGCCTGGGAATCGATGCGGCCTGCCCGGTCCGGCTTGAGCCAGGTGACCTCAAAGCCTTTGCTTTGGAGGGCTTTGATCGGCTCCAGCACCGCGGAGTGCTCGATGGCGGTGGTGACGATGTGGTTTCCCTTCCGGCGGTTGAGTTCCACGGCGGCGGAAATGGCCCAGTTGTCTCCCTCGGTGCCGCAGGAGGTGAAGAAGAGCTCCTCCGGCAGACAGCCCAGCGCCCCCGCGATCACCGTCCGGTCGGCGTCCCGGCGCTTGGCCGCCGCCTTTCCCAGAGGGTAGCCGGAGGAGGGGTTGCCATAGCCCTCGGTCATCACCTCATAGGCGGCCCGGGCGGCAGCGCCGCACACCGGGGTGGTGGCGGCATGATCCAGATAGATGGACATGGGGGGCATCTCCTTGTCATTAAAGTACCTTTAGTATTATAAAGCAGTTTCACTATTTTAATGCGGCAGAGGGGGAAAGTCAATAGGCGGGGGAAGAGCGGGGAAAGAAGTGTTTTTGGGCTTTGGATTGCCAAATCAACTGGATAAGGTTATAATATGATCTCAGAATGCCATGCCAGGAATCCATAGGCAGCAGGGGGAACCGATCATGAAAACGCCATTGTCTCCGGCAGAGGTCCACAAACAATACGAAGAGGGGGTCTCTACCTTTATCCGCTCCGTGCCCGACGCAGGCCTGCGGGTTCGGCTGGGCCGGGATCTGGACGCCTTTTTCCAGTCCTGTGCCCTGGGGGTGTGGAAGGCAGACGGGGCCTCCCTGACTCCGGGCTATGTGGAGTATTATAACGCCATCTATCTCCGGGGGAACCCGGCGCCCTCCATCCTTTACTGGGAGCTGGGCACCAGCGTGGCCAACTACCCGGGGTTCCGCCCCCCTGAGAGCTTTGGGCGGATGCGGGCCTGGGACAAGGTGGCGGGGGCCGGGCTGGCCCGGCGGTTCATCGATCTCTTCACGCTGATGGCCCTCCTGTTCGCGGCGGTGGACGGTGTGGTGAGCGAGGGGGAGGCGGGGTTTGTCAACCGCTGCGCGGATGCCCTCTCCAGCCTCTGTGACAAGGACGGCCTGGCGGGGGGCAAGACGCCTCTGGACGCGAAGGACTTTGTCACTGCCCGTCCGGCCCCGGCGCAGGGTGTGCCGGAAAAGCCGGAGGAACCAGTCGAACAGAAGGAACCGGAGCCCACGGTGGACGAGCTGATGGCCCAGCTGGACGAGCTGTGCGGCCTCACACAGGTGAAGGCCGATGTGAAGAGCCTCATCAATTTGGTGAAGGTGCGCAAGCTCCGGGAGGGGGAGGGCCTGCCGGTGCCGCCCCTGTCTCTCCACCTGGTGTTCCTGGGCAATCCGGGCACCGGCAAGACCACGGTGGCCAGGCTCCTGGCCAGGCTCTACCACGTGATCGGCGTGCTGTCCAAGGGGCAGCTGGTGGAGGTGGACCGCTCCGGACTGGTGGCCGGGTTCGTAGGGCAGACCGCCCTCAAGACCCAGGAGGTCATCACCAGGGCCATCGGCGGCGTGCTTTTCATCGACGAGGCCTACGCGCTCACCAGCCGCACCGGTCAGAACGACTTCGGGCAGGAGGCGGTGGAGGTCCTGCTCAAGAACATGGAGGACCACCGGGAGGACCTCGTTGTCATCGTGGCGGGCTACACCGATCTCATGGAGGACTTCATCCACTCCAACCCCGGGCTGGAGAGCCGCTTCAACAAGTATTTCCGCTTTGACGACTACACCGGCGCCCAGATGTATCAGATCTTCCAGTCCATGTGCGGGAAGAACGGCTACACGCTGGACGAGCGCGCCGGGACTTACGCCAAGGAGTTCCTGGAGGAGATGTACGAAAACCGGGACGAGAATTTCGGGAACGCCCGGGATGTGCGCAATTTCTTCGAGCGGGCGGTATCCCGTCAGTCCGACCGGGTGGCCGGACTGGAGGCCCCGGACAGGGCGGCGCTGATGGCGCTGGACGAGGCCGATCTGAAGGCTGCCGCCGGGGAGGAGCCCGCCGCCGAAGAATGCCCCGAGACGGAGGTAGAGCGTTCCGCTGACGACAAGGGACGGGAGGGCTGAACGACGAGCCCCTGTCAGACCGGAGCGGGAGAATGAGCGGCGGCTGTGCTGCCCGCGCTTTTCCTCAGGGAAACAAAGCGAGAGAAAGAGAGGCACCGCAGCAGCGGTGCCTCTCTTTCCAGCGAATCAGAAAATCTTACTTGTGGTCCACGGAGAACATATAGGTGATGAGGTCCAGCACCTTGTTGGAGTAGCCGATCTCGTTGTCGTACCAGGAGACCACCTTCACGAAGGTGTCGGTCAGGGCGATGCCGGCCTTGGCGTCAAAGATGGAGGTGTGGGTATCGCCCAGGAAATCGCTGGAGACCACGTCCTCGTCGGTGTAGCCCAGAATGCCCTTCAGCTCGCCCTCGCTGGCCTTCTTCATGGCCGCGCAGATCTCGTCGTACTTGGCGGGCTTGGCCAGATTGACGGTCAGATCCACTACGGACACGTCCAGAGTGGGCACGCGCATGGACATGCCGGTGAGCTTGCCGTTGAGCTCGGGGATGACCTTGCCCACAGCCTTGGCAGCGCCGGTGGAGGAGGGGATGATGTTGCCGGCGGCGGCGCGGCCGCCGCGCCAATCCTTGGCGGAGGGGCCGTCCACGGTCTTCTGGGTGGCGGTGGTGGAGTGGACGGTGGTCATCAGACCGTCGGTGATGCCGAAGTTATCGTGCAGCACCTTGGCGATGGGGGCCAGGCAGTTGGTGGTGCAGGAGGCGTTGGAGACAAACTGCATGTCGGAGGTGTATTTGTCCAGATTGACGCCGCAGACGAACATGGGGGTGTCATCCTTGGAGGGGGCGGACATGATAACCTTCTTGGCACCGGCGTCTATATGGGCCTGGGATTTCTCCTTGGTCAGGAACACGCCGGTGGACTCCACCACGTATTCGGCGCCCACCTTGCCCCAGGGGATGTCCTTGGGATCCTTCTGGGCGAAGAACTCCACCTCTTTGCCATTGACGATGATGGAATGGTCGGTGAAGCTGACGGTGCCGTTGAAGCGACCGTGCATGGTGTCGTACTTCAGCATATAAGCCATATAGTCAGGGGTCATGAAGGGATCGTTGATGCCCACAAATTCGATGTCGGGGCGGTCGATGCCGGCGCGGAAGACCAGACGGCCGATCCGGCCAAATCCATTGATGCCAACCTTAATGCTCATGTTCATTACTCCTTTGTGATTCAATATAACGAACCATTGCGATACAATAAATTATATCCCAAACGCAAGAAATAGAAAAGAGGAAAAATGCTGATTTTCCCGGAAATTTTCTGGAATTTGTCCAATGAATTTTATGCTTTCGACAATACTTTCTTTTTTCCGACAAATTCCTCTTGTTGGAGCAGGAAGATTTTGCTATACTGTACGGAAGAAAACTGCACAAGATAATATCACTGAGTGCGGAGGCGTGGCATGGAGACGCAGACGGGGGAAAAACTGGTCCAGGAGCTGCGGGAGCAGGTGAGCAACCTGCTGGCGGCGGCGCAGCTACTGACACCGCTGGTGCGGGAACGGGGAAGCAAAAAGGACATGGAGTACCTGGCGGTGATGAACCAAAATCTTTACCGCCTTCTGCGCACTGTCGCCCATTTGGAACTCAGCCGGGAAAGGCCTCCCCTTTGCCGGAAGGAGAAACTGGATCTGGCGGGTCTGTGCCGGAATCTGGCCCGACAGGTGGAGCCGCTGGCTGAGCGTATGGGCGTATCCTTTCGGTGCGAGTTGGAAAGCGAGAACCTTTTGGCCGAGGCCGACGGCACCCTGCTGGAACAGGCTGTCCTGAACCTGATCGCCAATGCCCTGGAGGCGGTCGGGGCAGGGGGGCATGTTGTGCTCCGGCTCAGCCGGAAAGGCACCAGGGCTCTTTTATCTGTTGGGGATGACGGCCCCGGCCTTCGCGGGGAGGAACGCCCCAAAGACCCGCTGCTCAAGCAGCCGGGCGGAGTGGGGCTGGGTCTGACGGCGGCCAGGCAGATTGCAGCGCTTCACGGCGGGGTTCTGGTGTTGGAAAACCGGGAGGAGTGCGGGGTGCGGGCGGTGCTCTCCCTGCCGGTAAGCCGGGACGAGGGCGGTCTGGTAAGGTCCCCGCAGATGGGATACGACCGCTTCGGCGGGTTTTCCACCGCGCTGGTGGAGCTGTCCCAGATCCTGCCCCGGGAGGCATTTTTGCCGGATGATGTGGAGTGAGAAAACGCAGCAGAGGGAGAGGTTCTGTCCGGATGGACAGGATCTCTCCTTTTTTGCCCGGGCATGGAATCGGTTCTGCCCTTGACGATGAAAGCCGTTCGTGGGATAATAATAAAATACCCAAATTCCGGACGGGGAAACCGGCCGGAAGGGGAGGGAGGAGCCCTTTTGATCGAGTTTTTGCTGCGAAAGTTTGTAAAGGATTACCAAAATGTAAAGGACCCCGCAGTGCGGGAGAGGTACGGAACCCTGTCCGGCGCTGTGGGCATCTTTCTCAACCTGATGATCTCTCTGGGAAAATTTACCGCAGGCGTCATCACTTCTTCGGTGGCGGTCACGGCCGACGCCTTCAACAACCTCTCCGACGCAGCCTCTTCTCTGGTGACGCTGGTGGGCTTCCGCCTGGCGGGGCAGAAGGCGGACGACGATCACCCCTTTGGACACGGGCGGATCGAATATCTGGCGGGTCTGGCGGTATCTGTGGCCATCCTGCTGGTGGGGGTAGAGCTGGCAAAGAGCGCTGTGGGGAAGATCCTTCACCCGGAAGCGGTGTCTTTTTCCCCGCTCTCGGCTGGGATCCTGGCGGCCTCCATTCTGGTGAAGCTCTGGATGTATGTATTCAATCGAACACTGAGCCGGCGCATCGAATCGGCCGCCATGGCGGCCACCGCGGCCGATTCTCTCTCGGACTGCGTGGCTACCAGTGCGGTACTGCTGGGCCTGCTGGCGGGCCACTTTGCCGATCTCTCCATCGACGGCTGGGTCGGGGTGGTGGTGGCGGCCTTTGTCTTTAAAACCGGCTGGGAGGCCGCCAAGGACACCATCAGCCCTCTGCTGGGGCAGCCACCCGACCCGGCGCTGGTGTCCGGGATCCGGGAGACCGTTCTGGAGCATCCGGAGGTGAGGGGGGTGCACGATCTCATCGTTCACGATTACGGGCCGGGACATATCATGGCCTCGCTTCACGCGGAGGTCTCCATCGACGCGGATATGGCGGCCACCCACGACGTGATCGACAACATAGAGCGGGAACTGGGCTCCAAGTACCACATCATGGCAACCATACACATGGACCCCATCGCCACCGACGACAGCCTGGTCAACGCCCGGAGAGACGAGATGCTGGAACTGGCCCGGCAGATCGACCCGGAGATCACGCTCCACGACTTCCGGATGACCGAAGGGCCGACCCACACCAACCTGATCTTTGATCTGGTGGTCCCCCGGAAGTGCCCGATGTCCGACGGCGAGGTCCGGCAGGAGATGGCCCGACTGGCCCGGGTGCGGAACAGCCGCTATCTCACCGTGATCCAAATCGACCATCCCTACACGGAATAGAGTGGAAAATTTACAGTTCATTCACCGAAAATGCTTCCGTTTCGTTATAATGGAAACGCAAATTGGAAAAGGGGGAACCTGGCGTGGCACAAAAGATTCTGATTGTAGAGGACGAAGTCAATATTGCCGAGCTGCTCCATCTGTACTTGGAGAAAGAGGGCTACGAGACCCAGACCGCGCCGGACGGCGGGAAAGCTGTGGAGCTGTTTCGCTCCTTCGCCCCCGATCTGGTACTGCTGGACATCATGCTGCCTGTCATGGACGGCTGGTCGGTGCTCAAGAAGATCCGCGCCGAGAGCAAGACCCCGGTGATCATGCTTACCGCAAAGGGCGAGACCGGCGACAAGGTCACCGGCTTGGAGCAGGGGGCGGACGACTACATCGTCAAGCCCTTTGAGACCAAGGAGGTGCTGGCCCGCATCCACGCCGTGCTCCGCCGGACCGGCGGAGAGAGCGAGAGCGGCGGGGAGAAAAAGCTGGCGTTTGACAGGCTGGTCATCAATCTGGACGCCTATGAGCTTCTGGTGGACGGCAAGCGGGTGGACACGCCGCCCAAGGAGCTGGAGCTCCTCTATCACCTGGCCTCCGCGCCCAACCGGGTGTTCACCCGTAATCAGCTGCTGGACGAGGTGTGGGGCTTCGATTACTTCGGAGACTCCCGCACCGTGGACGTACACATCAAGCGCCTGCGGGAGAAGCTGGAGGGGATCAGCGACCAGTGGAGCCTGAAAACGGTTTGGGGCGTGGGCTATAAGTTCGAGGTCGGCACGCCGTGAAGAGCATCTACAAGCGGCAGTTCGCCATGATGGCGGGGGTGCTGCTGCTGGCGTTCACCCTGCTGGGCGGCGCGTTTGCCGCCTTGAGCTATCAATACACCATTCAGGACAAAAAAGAATCTATGGAGCGCAACGCCAGCTACGTGGCCTCCTTTACCGGGACCTATCTGGCCAGCGGGATCGGCTCCAGCATTCAGGAGCCGGCCTACCAGCTCTATGTGGCCTCCCTGGCCAACATCTCCGGCTCCACCGTGATTTTGGCGGAAAACAACGGAGAGATCGTCTATGCCGCCTCGGGTTCCGGCATGGGCACGAACAGCCTGCTGAGCGGCACGGTGCCCGCCGAGCTGATGAACCGCATTGCCGGCGAGGGAAGCTACGCCGGGATCACCGGGCTGGGGGGCCTTTTGTCTGACAAATGCTATGTGGCCGCCAGGCCCATCGTCCAAAACTCCTTTATCAGCGGCCAGACCTATCAGCGGGGCGTGGTTCTGGTGGCCAGCGATACCTCCAGCCTCATCCGCATGTGGCGGGATTTTGCCTCCATCTTCCTGTTGTCTGCGGGCGTGGTGTTCCTGCTGTCCGCCTTGGCCAGCTCGGTGACCTCCCTCCGGCAGACCAAGCCCCTGAAAGACATGGCGGAGGCGGCCCGGAAGTTCGGCAAAGGGGAGTTTGACGCCAGGGTGGAGGGCTGCGAAAACCGGAAAGATGAGATGGGAGAGCTGGCCGAGGCATTCAACGCCATGGCCGAGTCCCTGGCCGAGGACGAGGCCCAGCGCAGTGAGTTTATCGCCAACGTCTCCCATGAACTGAAAACGCCCATGACGACCATCGCAGGTTTTGCCGACGGCATTCTGGACGGGACCATCCCACCGGAGAAGGAGGTCGAGGCATTGAAGACCATCTCTTCCGAGACCCGGCGGCTGTCCCGGCTGGTGCGGCGGATGCTGGACCTGTCCCGGCTCCAGTCCAGCGAGAACGTCACGGCCCAGGAGCGCTTCGATGTCTCCGAGGTGCTGATCCGGGTGTTGGTGAGCCTGGAGGGGAAGATCAACGGCCGGGGGCTGGATGTGGAGACCCAGCTGCCCGACGGGCCGGTGATGGTCTGGGGCGACCCGGACGCCATTACCCAGGTGTGTTACAACCTCCTGGACAACGCCATCAAGTTCGCCCGGCCGGGGACCGCTCTGGGCCTGGGGATCCAGGTCAAGGGGGAGAAAGCCTACGTCTCGGTGCGCGATCAGGGGGACACCATCCCGCCCGAGGAGCTGGGCAAGGTGTTTGACCGATTCCACAAAACCGATCACTCCCGCAGCGAGGACCGGGATGGTGTGGGATTGGGACTCTATATTGTCAAGACTATTATGAATAACCACAAGGAAGATATCACGGTGACCAGCGAGAACGGGGTAACGGAGTTTACCTTTACCCTGACCATTGCCTGAGCCGTGCAAGGATAAGGAGGGGCCCATGCGCCGCAGCTATTATGATCCCGTGGGCTGGCCCCACGGCGACCGGGTGATCCCCGGAACCGCCTGGAGTGTGGGGGATCCTGTTGTGCCCTTCGGAGGGGGGCCGACGGGTGGAGCCGCACCCGGTGGAGCGCCCGATCCGGAAAAAAAGCCTCACCGCACGCCCCCGGCCTGGAAGCCCCGCCGGGAGAAAGATGCCGCCGGACACAGGGCCCGGGTGATCTTTGCCGCATTTCTGGCTGCCATTCTGGCGCTCACCGCGGCGGGGGCGTTTTGGAACGCCCGGATCCCCGCGGCGGAGCCGCCCTTTTCCGGGCGGGAGGAGCCCGGCCTTTGGGGAGAGTGGCAGGAACCTTCCGGAGAGACACTGGTGGAGCGCTATCCTGCCGGGGACGGAACTGTGCTGATGCTGGAGACGGCGGAGGGAGAGCTTCTGACGCCCCAGGACATCTACATCAAGGTGAGTCCCGCGGTGGTCAGTGTCCGGGCCACTCTGCGAAACGGTCAGTCACTGGGCACGGGAGTCATGATGTCCTCTAACGGATATCTCATCACAAACGCCCATGTCATCGAGAGCAGTCTGCGCGTGGACGTGACGCTCTCCGACGACTCCACCCGGCAGGCGCTGCTGGTGGGGTATGACAGCCAGACCGATCTGGCGGTCCTCAAGATCGACGGAAGCGGACTTCCCACAGCACGGTTCGGAGACTCCTCCGCGCTCCGGGTGGGAGACGGGGTCTATGCCATCGGGAATCCTCTGGGTGAGGAGCTGCGGGGGACCATGACAGAGGGGATCGTCTCCGCCATCGACCGCACGGTGGCGGTGGAGGGCTGGGACATGACCCTGGTCCAGACCACAGCCGCCCTCAACTCGGGGAACTCCGGCGGCGCGCTGATCAATCAATACGGCCAGGTGGTGGGGATCACCAATATGAAGATGATGTCGGACTATGACACCATCGAGGGCCTGGGCTTTGCCATTCCCACCGTTTCCGCGAAAATGGTGGTGGATCAGCTGATCTCCCGGGGTTATGTCTCGGGCCGGCCGGTGCTGGGCGTGACGGTGGTCAACCAGACGGGCGGCGCGGAGGCCCACGCCGGCGCGCGGATCGTCTCGGTCTCAGCCGGGAGCGACGCAGAGGCCCAGGGCCTCCGGGCGGGGGATGTGATCGTCTCCGCCCAGGGGGAGCCGGTGGACACCACAGAGGATCTGCGGGAGATCATCGCACAATATGAGGCGGGGGACGCCATTACCCTGGAGTTCCGGCGGGGCGGGGAAAAGCAGGCGGTCTCCGTGCGCCTGATGGAGCAGGCGCTGCTGAGCCGGTGAGCGGCTGCGCCGGGGCATAAAAAAGGAGCGTCCCCTCCGCAGGAAGGGACGCCCAAAGTGTGGCACGGGGAGAATGGAATGAACACGGATGCTTTCAGACCGCACATCGGCTTACGAGATATTTTATACCATATTTGCAAAATAATGTCAAACAAAGGTTTTGTCGAACCCGGTCGACTGACATGAGGAGGAGACAGTATGCGTGAAATTTCCTGTGCCGAGGTGACTCAGGCGGTGCGGCAGTTGTGCATCGAGGCCAACACTCAGCTGCCCGGAGACCTGCGGCAGGCGCTGGAGCGGGCCGCGGAGACGGAGGAATCCCCGGTGGGCCGGGGCATCCTGGGAGATATCGCGGAGAATTTCCGTTTTGCCGGGGACCGGGGCCTTCCCATTTGTCAGGACACCGGTATGGCGGTGATCTTTGCCGAGCTGGGTCAGGAGGTCCATATCACGGACGGCGCGTTCGAGGATGCGGTCAACGAGGGAGTGGCCCGAGGCTATGTGGAGGGCCACCTCCGCTGTTCGGTGGTGGCCGACCCGCTGCGCCGGGTCAACACGGAGGACAACACCCCGGCCATCCTCCACCTGCGGCTGGTGCCGGGAGACGGACTGCGGCTCATCGTTGCTCCAAAAGGCTTTGGCAGCGAGAACATGACTGCGCTGAAAATGTTCAAGCCCTCAGCGTCACGGGAGGACGTTCTGGACTTTATCACCGCCTCAGTGGATGCCGCCGGCTCCAATCCCTGCCCGCCCGTTGTGGTGGGGGTGGGCCTGGGCGGAACGGCCGAGTGGGCGGCCGAGCAGGCCAAGCGGGCGCTTCTTCGCCCGGTGGACCAGACTGCCCAAGATCCCTTTTACCGCGACATGGAGCGGGAGGCCCTGGCGCGGATCAACGCGCTGGGGATCGGCCCTCAGGGCCTGGGGGGTTCCACCACCGCTCTCTCGGTGGCGATCCTGGCGGGGCCGACTCACATTGCCGGGCTGCCCTGTGCCGTCAGCCTGGGCTGCCATGTGACCCGCCATGCGGAGATTCTTTTATAAAACACCCCAAAAAACGGAAAAACGGTTGGAATTTTTGTGGACTTGTGATATACTTGCGGCAAGGGGAGCAGAGGACTTCCCCGGCTCCCCCGGAAGAAAGGAGCTGACAGTTTATGAAGTTCACGTTTACCGACAAGAAGGTCACCCTGCCCAAAAAGGTCCATGAGTATGCGGAGAAAAAGGTGGGCAAACTGGATCGCTTCTTCCCGGCGGAGGCAGATGCCGCCGTGGTGTTCAGCGTGGAAAAGGGACGCAACTGCGCCGAAGTGACCATTCGCTCCGGCGGCACGATCCTCCGTGTCTCCGAGAGCACTGCCGATATGTTTGCGACCATCGACGCCGCTGTGGCCGACATTGAGCGGCAGCTCCGGA
Source organism: Candidatus Pseudoscillospira sp. SGI.172 (assembly GCF_050313575.1). Taxonomy (NCBI): domain Bacteria; kingdom Bacillati; phylum Bacillota; class Clostridia; genus Candidatus Pseudoscillospira; species Candidatus Pseudoscillospira sp. SGI.172. Next base: position 62,079 of record NZ_JBNPLQ010000001.1, read on the forward strand.
AAAATAAGGCCCGGCTGGAAAAGCGCCTGCGCAAAGACGCCTTTGTCCGCACGCCGGATGAGACCTCTTTTGTCCCCGACGAGCCGGAAGAGGTCTATGATGTGGTGCGCACCAAGAGGTTCCCCATCAAGCCCATGACGGTGGATGAGGCGGTCCTCCAGATGAATCTGGTGGGACACGCATTCTTTGCCTTTAAAAATCAGGATGCCGGAGGCGCGTTTTCTGTGGTCTACCGGAGAGACAACGGCGGCTACGGACTGATTGAGGACGACACCTGACTGAATGACAGCAAGACAGCGGGCCGTGGGAAGTCTCCCACGGCCCGCTGTTTTGTTTTTGGGGGAAAAGTTCCAGATCCACCGTTTGCAAATACCCTGTGCTGTGCTATACTAAAGATAAATTCAAGCTGTTTTTACACGTCTCGTTTCACCGCCGACGCTGCGGAGGGATATGAGTGCTTTGGCCCCCGTGTTTGACTGCGGGGCGGTCAAAATGAGATCAAAGGATAAAAGGGGAAAAAACTATGAGTGAATGCTTGAAAGCCGTTGTTCTGGCGGCGGGCAAGGGAACCAGGCTGCGCACGGAGGGTGTGGATCTGCCCAAGGTCCTTCGCCTGGCGGGCGGGCGGCCCCTGCTGAGCTATGTTCTGGATGCCCTGTCCTTCCTGCCGGCGCGGGACACCGTGCTGGTGGTGGGTTATGAGGGTGATAAGGTCACTGCGGCGTTTCCCGGCTACCCCCATGCCCACCAGAGCCCCCAACTGGGCACCGGACACGCCGTGCAGTGCGCTCAGGGGGCGCTGGAGGGCTTTGAGGGCCATGTGCTCATCTGCTGCGGAGACATGCCGCTCATGGGCCGGGCGGCCTATGAAAAGCTGTGGGAGACTCATCTGGCCCAGGGCAACGCCTGCACCCTGATGGCGGGTGTGGCCGATCAGCCCCTGCCCTACGGGCGTATCCTCCGGGACGAGAACGGTGGCTTTGCCCGCATTGTGGAGGACAAGGACTGCACCCCGGCGGAACGGGAGGTCAAGGAGCTGAACGCGGGGGTATACATCTTCCACGCCCGGGAGCTGTGGCGGGCGCTGACCACCCTGCGCCCCGACAATGCCCAGGGGGAATACTACCTGACGGACGCCCCGGCCTGGCTGCTGCGCCAGGGGGAGAAGGTCGGCGTCTGCGCGGCCTGCACCCCGGAGGAGATGCTGGGAGTCAATACCCCCGAGCAGCTCAGCCAGGTGGAGGCCATCTTGAAACAGCGGGAGGAAATGAGATGAACGTATTTATCAGTGCCGACATTGAGGGGACCTGCGGCATCACCGACTGGTCGGAGACCGAGCGCTCCACCCCCCGGGACTATGTGCCCTTCCAGAAGCAGATGACCCGGGAGGTCCGGGCGGCCTGCGACGGGGCCGTCGCCGGGGGAGCCGGGCAGATCTTTATCAAGGACGCCCATGATTCCGCCCGGAACATTGACCCGGCCGCCCTCCCCGAGTGCGCCCGGATGATGCGGGGCTGGACGGGGGATCCCCTGTCCATGATGAGCGGCCTGGACGGCGGGGACTACGGCGCGGTGCTCTTCACCGGCTACCACGCATGGGCCTCCAGCGGAGGCAACCCCCTCTCCCACACCATGAACCTGCGCAACGAATACGTCACGCTCAACGGCGTTCGGATGAGCGAGTTCATGATGAACGCCTATACCGCCGGCTACTACGGGGTCCCCGTGGTGTTTCTCTCCGGGGACAAGGCACTGTGCGATTTTGCCGAGGAGTTTATTCCCGGCATCGTCACCGTGCCCGTGAACGAGGGCCGGGGCGGCGCGGTGGTGTCCATGCATCCGGACGCGGCGGTGAAGGCCATCAGGGAAGGGGCCAAGCGGGGCGTGAAGAACGCCAGGAACTGCATGGTGTCCATGCCGGACTTCTTCGAGATGACAGTGCGCTTTAAGGAGCATACCATGGCCTATTCCAAGAGCTTTTACCCCGGGGCCATTTTGGAGGAGGAGAAGAACGTCTGCTTCTCCTCCGACGACTGGTTTGAGATGCTCCGCTTCAGCCACTTCGTGCTCAGCGACTGAGGGCGGTGAGTATGGAAGGAAACGAATCCCGACTGGCGGTGCTGATCGACGCGGACAACGCGCCCCGAACTGCCCTGTGTGAGATCCTGGAGGAGTGCGTCAAGTACGGCACCCCCACCGTCAAGCGGATCTACGGGGACTGGACGATGAACAACATGGACTCCTGGAAGCCTCTGCTGCTGGAAAACGCCATCATCCCCATCCAGCAGTACAGCTACACCACCGGCAAAAACTCCACCGACTCGGCCATGATCATTGACGCCATGGACATCCTCTACTCCCAGCGTGTGGACGGCTTTGTACTGGTGTCCAGCGATTCCGACTTCACCCGCCTGGCCCTGCGTCTGCGGGAGGCCGGGATGCGGGTCTACGGCATCGGGGAGAAGAAAACCCCCTCTCCGTTCATTGCCGCCTGCGACAAGTTCATCTATGTGGAGGTCATCCGGAACAAACCGGTGGAGAAGCAGGAGGAGAAGGCGGCGGCTGCGGTGCCCGCCCCCGCCGCCCGCAAGCCCATCCCGCAGAAGATCGTGCGCCTGCTGGCCTCCACGGTGCAGGACGTCTCCGACGAGGACGGCTGGGCCTTTATGGGAGAGCTGGGGACGGCCCTCTCCAAGAAGCGGCCCGACTTCGACCCCCGGAACTACGGCTTTGAAAAGCTCACCAATCTGGTGAAGTCCATTGATCGCTTTGAGATCGACGCCCGGCCCACCAGTGCGCCCCATGTCAAGCATATCTACGTCCGGGACAAAAAGGCCCGGGGGGGCTGAGGGGCGCTTTCAGGGTCCGAACAGCTTCAGGCAGGTATCTGCGCTGCAGATACCTGCCTGAATTTTATGCGGGGTGCGCGGAGGGAAAATCTGCCCAGCGGCAGTTTGCCGTCTGCCGCCATTGAAATTTGCGCACAGACACAGTATAATAAAACAGACTTTTTGGGAGGAGGGAGAACGGGTGAACGAACTGGAAGAGCTGCCGATCCCTCTGCTCACCTGGTATCGGGAAAACGCCCGGGTGCTGCCCTGGCGGAGCGACCCCACGCCATATCATGTGTGGGTGTCGGAGATCATGCTCCAGCAGACCCGGGTGGCGGCGGTGCTGGAATACTACCGCCGATTTCTGGAGGCGCTGCCCACGGTGGCTGATCTGGCCGCCTGCCCGGAGGACGAGCTTATGAAGCTCTGGCAGGGCCTGGGCTATTACAGCCGGGCCCGAAATCTGCAAAAGGCCGCCCGGCAGGTGATGGAGGAGTTCGGGGGTACATTCCCGTCGGACTATGACGCCATCCGCTCCCTGGCCGGGGTGGGTGACTACACCGCGGGGGCCGTCTCCTCCATCGCCTTCGGGATCCCCGTCCCGGCGGTGGACGGCAACGTCCTCCGGGTGGTGAGCCGTCTCACCGACGACCACCGGGATGTGACCCGGCCCGAGACCAAAAACGCTCTGCGGCAGGCTTTGCTGGACACCATGCCTCGCTTTGCTCCGGGGGACTACAATCAGGCGCTCATGGAGCTGGGCGCCACCGTGTGCCTTCCCAACGGCGCGCCTCTGTGCGGCCGCTGCCCCGCTGCTGGTTTCTGCGCCGCCCTCCGGGAGGGCACCATTGACCAGCTTCCGGTGAAGCCGAAGAAAAAGGAGCGCCGGATCGAGGAGCGGACGGTGTATCTGATTGTCCGAATGGGCAAAATCGCTCTGCGCCGCCGCCCGGAAAAGGGCCTTCTGGCCGGGCTGTGGGAATATCCCAACGAGCTTTCTCCCTGGCCGCCCCCCGTGGAGGGTGCGGCGGCCTTCGGCGGAGAAGGAAAACACATTTTCACCCACATGGAGTGGCGGATGAGGGCGTATGTCGTGGAGGCCGGTACCGACGCCCTGCCCGAGGGATGGGTGTGGGCCGACCGGACCGAGCTGGCGGGCGTCTACGCGGTCCCAAGCGCCTTTCAGAGCTTTTCCCACCTGGTGGAGGAGCATCTGGCCGGCGGGGGACAGTAAAAGAAAAAGAGATTAGGTGGAATGAAGGATGGCAAAGCTGTATTTCCGTTACGGGGTCATGGGCTCGTCCAAGTCGGCCAACGCCCTGATGGTGCGCTACAACTATGAGGAGCGGGGCCAGAAGGCGCTGATGGTGAAGTCCGGGATCGACCAGCGGGAGGGCAAGGCCATCGTCAACTCCCGCATCGGCCTGAGCTATCCCTGTATCTGGTTCGATGAGCTGCGGGCCATGTCTGCTTCGGAATTGCGCACTTATCAGTGCGTCATCGTGGATGAGGCCCAGTTTCTGAGCCGGGAGGAGGTCGGCTTTCTCACCGAGATCGTGGACGACCTCGGCGTGCCGGTGATCTGCTACGGCCTGCGGGCCGACTTCAAGGGAGATCTCTTCCCCGGCTCTGAGGCCCTGCTGGCCTGGGCGGACATCATAGAGGAAGTCAAGACCATCTGCTGGTGCGGGAAAAAAGCCACCTGCAACGCCCGCTTCGACGAGAACGGAACGGTTCTCAAGGAGGGCGAGCAGGTGGTGCTGGGGGCCAACGACCGTTATATCGGCCTGTGCCGGAAGCACTGGAAAGAGGGCAGCCTGGGCCCCAAATAAGGGGGTGGACCGGAGAAAGGAACTGCGGGGAAGGAGGGGAGAGGCCAATGACCTTTGACGAGCTGAAGGAAAAAGCCCACGCGCTGCCGCTGAAGCCGGGCGTGTATATTATGCAGGACAAGCACAATACTGTCATTTATGTGGGCAAGGCCAAGGCGCTGAAAAACCGGGTCTCCCAGTATTTCGCCAACCTGGCCTCCCATACGGAAAAGACCCGGGCCATGGTGTCCGCCGTCGACCACTTCGACGTCATCGTGGCCGACTCGGAATTTGAGGCTCTGGTGCTGGAAAACTCTCTCATCAAGCGCCACCAGCCCCGTTATAATATCCTCCTGAAGGACGACAAGGGCTATCCCTACATCCGGCTGGACGAGAAGGCCGAATACCCGCGGTTCTCCCTGGCGGGGCGGGTGGCCGAGGACGGGGCCCGGTACTTCGGCCCCTACGGCAGCCGGGGGGCCACCCAGGGCATCATCGAGGCCCTTCGCGCCGCGCTGCGCCTGCCCTCCTGCCGGCGGCAGTTTCCCCGGGACATCGGGAAGGAGCGGCCCTGCCTCAACTACCACATGGGCCTGTGCGACGGCTACTGCCGCAGGGAGATGGATCAGAGCCGCCACCGGGAGGCCATCGGCCAGGCGGTGCGCCTGCTGGAGGGGCGGTTCCAGGAGGTGCAGGGCGACCTCGCCGCCGAGATGGAGCGGGCGGCGGAGGAGCTGCGCTTTGAAAAGGCCGCCGAACTCCGGGACCGCATCCGGGCCATTGAGCTGCTGGGCAAGCGGCAGAAGGTGGTGGCGGGCTCTCTGGCCGACACCGATGTGGCGGGCTACTTCCGGGGGGAGGCCAAGAGCTGTTTTGTCATCCTCCACTATGTGGAGGGGGATCTGGCCGCCAAGGACATGGACCTGATCGAGACCCCGATGGAGGGGGAGGAGGGGGAGGCGGTCTCCGCCCTGGTGCGCCAGTATTACGCCGGGCGCGCCCGGCTGCCCCGGCAGATTTTGCTCCCCTGCGAGCTGGAGGATGAGGTCTCAGTGGCCCGGATGCTCTCCGAGGCGGCGGGACGGCGGGTGGAGCTGCTCACGCCCCGGCGGGGGGCGAAGGCCGACCTCATCCGTCTGGCCAACAAAAACGCCGTGGAGGAGGTGGAACGGGCCACCTCCCGCTCCGAGCGGCAGTCCAAGCTGCTGGAGCTGCTGGGCAGGCTGCTGGATCTGGAGAAGCCGCCCCAGCGCATCGAGTCTTACGATATTTCCAACCAGGGCGCCAGCGACATTGTAGCCTCCATGGTGGTCTACGCGGGGGGCAAGCCCCTCAAGCGGGACTACCGGCGCTTCAAGCTCAAGAACATGGAAGGCCCCGACGATTATGCCTCCATGGAGCAGGTGCTCACCCGGCGCTTCCGGCGGTATCTGGACGGGGACGAGAAGTTTTCCGACCTCCCAGACGCCCTCTTCATCGACGGCGGCGAGGAGCACGCCCGGGTGGCGGTGGGTGTGGAAGAGAAGCTGGGGCTTTCCATCCCGGTGTTCGGCATGGTGAAGGACGACCGGCACCGCACCCGGGCTCTGGTGACCCCGGACGGCCGGGAGATCGGCATCCAGCGCTACCCCGCCGTCTTTGCCCTGGTGGGCCGGATCCAGGAGGAGACCCACCGCTTTGCCATCGAGTTCCACCGCCAGCAGCAGTCGGCCCACCTGAAGGGCTCCGAGCTGGACAAGGTGCCGGGGGTGGGGCCGAGCCGGAAGGCGGCGCTTCTCAAGCACTTCAAAAGCCTCAAAAATATCAAAGCCGCCTCTCCGGCCGAGCTGGAGGAGGCGGTGGGAAAGGCCGCCGGGAAGGCGGTATACGACTACTTCCGCGCATCGCGGGAAATCACCCCACAGGGAGAGGAAGGATCACCATGAGGATCATCAGCGGAACGGCCCGGGGCCGCAGGCTCAAGGAACTGCCGGGTCTGGATACCAGACCCACCACCGACAAGGTGAAGGAGTCCATTTTCAATATCATCCAGTTCGATGTGGAGGGCCGCCGGGTGCTGGATCTCTTCGGCGGCACCGGACAACTGGGGATCGAGGCGCTCTCCCGGGGCGCGGAGCGGGCGGTTTTTGTGGATGCGGGGCGGGAGGCGGCCAAGATCATTCAGGAAAACCTGGAGATGACGGGTTTTTCCCGGCAGGCACGGGTGGTCCGCGGCGACGCCCTCTCCTTTCTGGGGTCTTGCCGGGAGAAATTTGGCCTGGCCTTTCTGGACCCGCCCTATGCCGCGGATTTGATGGATCAGGCTTTGAAACAGATGGCCGCGATTGACATTATGACTGAAAATGGTATAATTATCTGCGAAAGTTCCTTGGAAAAGGTTTTGCCTCAGCTTCCGGGCCCCTATGAGAAGGGGCGGGAATACCGCTACGGCAAGATCAAACTGACCCTTTACCACCGCCGGGCCTTACTGTGAAGCAGGCCCCTGGCGGGCAAGGATGTGTTTTTATGAAAACAGCCATTTACCCCGGCAGCTTTGATCCCATTACGCTGGGACACCTGAACGTCATCAAGCGCGCGTCCATGTGTTTCGACCGGCTGATCGTCTGCGTGATGGTGAATTCCGAAAAGGTGAACACCGGGCTCTTTCCCCCGGACGAGCGGGTGGAGCTGATCCGACGGGTGGTGAGCAAGCTCCCCAACGTGGAAGTGGACCAGTCCTCCCTGCTGGTGTCGGAATACGCCCGGCAGAAGCGGGCATGCACTCTGGTCAAGGGCCTGCGGGCGATGTCCGATTATGAAAAGGAACTCCAGATGGCCCTCATCAACCGGAAGCTGAATCCTCGCCTGGACACCATGTTTTTGCCGTCCAGCGCCAAATATACTTATGTCAGTTCCAGCGTGGTAAAGGAAATGGCGGCCTATGGGGCCGAGCTGAGCGACTTTGTGCCCCGGGAGATCATCGGGGATGTGAATGAAAAAATGAAGAGCAGGAGGAATCGATGATGGCGACCGGGGTCAATGAACTGTTGGACATGCTGTTTGAGATGATCGATGAAGCAAAGAACGTGCCCCTTTCTTCCGACAAGTGTATGCTGGAGCGGGACAAGGCGCTGGATCTGATCGATGAGATCCGGGGGCAGTTCCCCATGGAACTGGCCGAGGCAAAAAAGCTGCTGTCGGCCCGCAATGATTACATTGCCTCGGCCAAGCGGGAGGGCGACCTTATTATCCAGCAGGCGGAGGAGAAGGCCAAGCAGATGCTGGCTGAGGACGAACTGCTGGCGCAGGCCAAGCAGCGGGGCAATGAGATCCTCCGGCAGGCGGAAGATCTGACGAGAGACCTGAAGAAGGCGGCCAACGACTACTGTGAGGATGCCCTGCGCCGCACGGAGGAGGCTGTTGCCGAGGCCTACGACGAGATCAAGAAGTCCCGCACCCGGTTCCGGGCTGCGGTTGCCGGAGTGACCGGCCCCGCCGCCGGACAGGGCCAGGTCTACGATGCCGCGCAGGAGAAGTAAGCGGATCCGAAATTCCAAAGGGGGTGTGACGAGAAAAGGTCACACCCCTTTGTTTCTCTGGGCAGAAGGGAGCCGGGGACCCATGGTGTCCGCGCTTCGGAAGAGGGGACAGCGTCCAGGCAGATAAAAAAGCGCCCCCGCACGGACTCACCGGCCGTGCGGGGGCGCTTTTTGTTTGGATCATTCAGCGGCGGGGATGGGGGCGGGAGACTCGGCGGCCTCAGGCAGATCGATCACCGGCTCGGAGGAGGGAACGGCGGCTCCATCAGCCTTCCGATCCAGCCTTACCGTGTAGCCGCTGAGAATAGAGGACGGAGTTTCCCCGGCGGGGGCGTGCTCCACGGTGACCGTGTCCCCCACATTGAGGATGACCGCCACATTGTTGTCGGCGGCCGAGAGCGAGTAAAAGACCTCTTCCCCCTCCAGACGGAGAAAGTAATAGGTGTTGCCCTCCAGTACGGCGGAGCGCAGCTCGGCGATCACGCCGCTGGCCGTGGTCTGGGGCAGGGCCTCGGGAGCGGTGATGCCGAGGTCGCCCAGCAGACGGATATACTCCTGCTCTGTGGCCGCCACGGTAGCGCCTGTGGCCACCAGCTGATACTGCTTGACATTGACCATGGCGTACTGCTTGACCAGGTTGCTGGAATCCTTGAGGGCGATGAAGTAGGTGGGCTCCCCGGAGATGTTCAGCAGGATGGGGAAGGTGGCCACATAGCCCAGGTCCTGGACCACGCCCATGGCGGAGCGCTGCGCCGAGTTCTCGGTGGCGCCGGGGGCGGCGTAGAACTTGGTCTCCTTGGTCCGCTGGTTGGACAGCAGGAAGCCCAGGTTGGACTGGTCGGCGTTCACCGAGGTGATGCCGGTGTACATATACACATCATCGTTGAGGGCGATATAGTTGGAGCCGTCGGTGGTGACCGTCACGTCCCGCTGGCCGAAGACGGAGTTGATGAAGCCGTGGACCAGGGTGCCGTGATAGTTGTACTGCTCGGCAATGAGGGCGGGGGTGTAGACGTTGTCCACCCAGGTCGGCACTTCCTCATAGTATTCGCACTCGCCGGTGATGGCGTTGACCAGTACGGCGCCCTGAATATCGGTGCCGCCGAACAGGCCGATGGTCTTGACCACCTTGGGGGCGATCCACCAGGGATTGCCGCTCTCATCCACCTCAAAGACCGGGGTGGCGAACATATAGGTCGGATACTGGAAGCGCAGGTGGCGCAGAATATTGCGGTTCAGGGGCTCGGAGGGGGAGTACTTGATCCCCTGACCGTCGGACAGCCGGACCACGGTGGCTTCCTGAGTCACCATGTTGACGATGACGTAGGCGGGCAGGCCGTTTCCGCGGTTGGTGAACCACTTGATGAGGTCGGCGTACTCCAGGGGCGCCACCCGCACGGGCTGTCCCTGGTAGTTGATCTGGGTGTAGGTGTCGGATACCTCGAACTGGCTGACCATGTCGGAGAGAGTGCCCATCTGACGGTCGCCCAGGATCTTGACGGAGTCCCTGTCCAGACGGGGGATCTCATCAAAGGAGATCTCGGTGATGTCGGTGGCAAAGTCGCCGTTGGGGACTTCCAAAAGGTCCCGGTAGGCTCCGGCGCGAAACAGAGGCATGGAGATGATCTCGCCCAACACCGCGACAATCACCAGTCCGGCCAGCAGGATCCCGATGGGCAGGCACTGGGATTTGATGAAGCGAAAATATTCTTTGAGTCCGTTCGTGCCCTTGAGATCAAAACCGGAGGTCACCAGGGCGGAGAGAATGTACACCACGCACAGCAGCAGGACAAACGCATAAAAATCCCCGGAGTGCAGGTTGAGGGCAGGAAGGGAGACGTAGAAATAGATGGCGCCTACCACCAGCATGACCAGTAGGTTGATGAGGATTTTGCCCGACTTGCTTTTCGGACCGTGGCCCGCTTTACCTGTTTCGTTACTCAAAATAACCTCTCCTTCGTTTTTCTTGAAAGATAATGGTATTATAGCCTAAAAAACGTTGTTTAGCAACCGAAGAACGGGAAAGAGAGTTGAACAGTTTGTAAACTTATTGCTGGGGGGTACGAAAAAAGCTGTGATGTTTTTTCATTTCATTTATTTGGCTGAATGACAAAAAAATCCGAGGCCCTGATTTCTCAGAGCCTCGGGATCTGGCAGCGGGTGAAGGATTCGAACCCTCACATACAGAGTCAGAGTCTGCTGTGCTACCTTTACACAAACCCGCTATCTTGCACTCGCGGCCGCAAGCGCAAGAATTATTATATCAAATAATGACGGGATGTCAAGTCTTTCTGCGAAAAAAGTCTGTTTTAATTTCCGGTGTTGAAGAAAGGCGCCATGGCAGCGGCAAAGTTGTTCACCGGCATGGTCTGGAGGACTACCTTGCCGGGGCCGGTGATGACGGTGTTGAACAGTCCCTCACCGCCGAAAAGAACGTTTTTAACGCCCTTTACGCTTTGAATATCAATGGAGCAGGTGGCATCCATCATGGCAAGGTTGCCGGTGTCCACCACGATCTGCTGGCCTGGGGCCAGGTCATATTCGACGGCAAAACCGTCGACCTCAACAAAGGCGGTTCCGCAGCCGGAGAGCTTCTGCAGAATAAATCCCTCGCCGCCGAAGAACCCGGCGCCCAGCTTCTTCTGGAAAAAGACGGAAAGCTCGACGCCTTCCTCCGAGGCCAGAAATCCGGCCTTCTGCACCACCATGGGACGGTCCGGGGAAATGGAAAGGGCTCGAATGGAGCCGGGGAAGCTGGAGGCAAAGGCGATCATGCCGGACCCACCCTGGGCGGTATATCGGTTTAAAAAGAGAGACTCTCCCGCAAACATGCGCCCGAAGGCTTTCCCCAACCCGCCGGCGCCGGTCTCCATGCGCAGATTGGGACTCATCCAGCACATGGAGCCGCGCTCTGTCATCATGCTTTCGCCGGGCGCCAGCCGGCATTCCACCACGGGCATGGGTTCGCCGATGATCCGATATTCCATGATATGTCCTCCGTTTCGGTTGAGGTCAGTCCCGGGGATCCCGGGTATATTGATTGAGGGTGAGGATGGACCACAGGTCGGAGCCGCCCTGATAGAGGAAGGCAGCGCCGATCACCCGCACCAGAAGAAGCTGGGTGGCGAACGGGTTCCAGAGGATGATCGCCCCCAGGACCAGGGAGACGAGAGAGAGGATCAGGGCGGTGGTCCAGCCCGCATAGCCGCAGGCGCGCAGATCCAGCCCCCGCTTGAGATTGACCAGAGCGTCGATCAGAATATAGAGGCCCAGAATGACCGGCAGAATGGAAAGAATGACACTGGGCCGGGTGAGGAAGAAAATGCCCACGATGGCGGAAATCACACCTAAGATGAGCTCTGCCTGGAGACTGAAGCCCCGACCGCCGTCCCGGTGCACAAAAAAGCTGATGATGGTAACGGCTCCGTAGAGCAGCAGCAGAGCGCCCACAGCGGTGCAGAACAGGCTTGTGGTCAGACCCGGGAAAAAGAGAAGGATCAGGCCAAGGATCAGGTAGACCACCGAAGCAATGAGCAGACTGTTTTTCCCTTTCATAAAACGGCTCCTTTCAGCCAGAAAGTTTGCACACGTCGATCCAGCCGGCACTTTTTGAAAAACGTTCCAGTTCGGCCGGGGTGAGTCGAATGGCGGAGTTGGAACTCCCCGCGGCGGGATAGACCGTGTCGAATCTGCGCATGGATTCATCGAGATAGACCGTGACGGCGGGATTTTCGATGGCGAAGGGGCAGACCCCGCCCACGGCGTGGCCGGTAAAAGAGAGCACTTCATCGGGGGAGAGCATTTTGGCCTTGGTGTGAAATTGAGCCTTAAATTTGGAGTTGTCGATCTTGGAGTCCCCCGCGCACACCACGAGGACACAGCCTTCGTCCACAGCAAAGGAGAGGGTCTTGGCGATGCGGCCTGGAGAGCAGCCAACTGCCTGGGCGGCCAGCTCCACGGTGGCGGAGGAGACTGCAAACTCCAGAATGTCGTCCTCCCGCCCCAGCCCGGCGAAGAAGGAGCGTACCTTCTCGATGGACATCAGTTGTTCTCCAGCTTCCGGAGGGTTTTGGCCATGAATTTTTCGTTCTGGATGATGAAACGGTGATGGATACCCTTGCCGATGGGGCCGCGCTCATCATATGCGGTGACGGCAAAGGTGAGGGCCCGTCCGTCCACGGCGGTGAGCTCCGCCTCGGCCCAGACCTTCATGCCGATGGGGGTGGCGGCGTCGTGGGAGACGTCCAAATGGGTGCCAACAGTACCCTCTCCTTCAGCCAGATGATCTGAAACGGCATTGACGGCGGCATTTTCCATCAGGCCGACCATCATGGGGGTGGCGAACACGGGGAGCAGACCGCTGCCCACGGCGGCGGCGGTGTTTTCCTGGGCGACGACGGTTTCGCAGCGGCCCTTGAGGCCAACAGAAATAGACATGGGTAGAGCTCCTTTCGGAATCAGTTTGGGTCTATTTTACACCAATGTGGGCCATAGAGCAAGAAAAAAGCGTCCCCCGGGAAAATTCCCGGGGGACGCGGGGAAGACAATGGAGAAATTATTCGGCGGAAGGAGCAGCACTGGGAGCGGGCTCATCAGGAGAATAGGTGTTCGCGGGCGTGAAGGTGCCGCCGGTGATGCTGATCACACTTTCAGAAGTGGGGGTGCCGAGGACCCGGAAGGACTGATCGCGCTCACTGGTGATGGTGCCGCCGGAGATGGTGATATTTCCCATGCCGCCGGGATAATTGGAACTATATCCGACTTCGATGCCGCCGCAGTAGGTGGGGACAGCATCTCCCATCTTACAATCTTCACCGCCGGTCCCATTGCCTGCCACAGTGCCGCCATCCATGGTCAGGGAGCCGCTGCGGATTACGATGCCGGCGCCGCTTTCACCCGTGATGGTGCCGCCATGGATCATGAGTTCGCCGGCCTGAGGATGGTACAGGCCGCAGTTGCGATAACCGTCGGTCTGTGTTTGGCCGGTGATGGTGCCGTCGTTGATTACAATGCGGGTTCCGCCAAAGTCGTTGGTGGAATTTTTGGTTCCGTTACCGGATACGCCGGCGTTATCTCTGCCGATGATGGTGCCGCCGTTGACCGTCAGGACAGCGCCGCTGCCGCGGATGTATACGCCGCACTCCTTGCCGGTCAGCGTTCCGCCGCTTACCGTCAGGGTACTCGCCACAGCAGCTCCGCCGGGGGTGACATTCCCGCTCACCATGACAGCGTGGTTGCCGTCGGAGTTGACTTCACCGGATGTAGATCCGCTGTTGTCACAGATCGTCAGGTTTGCGCCGTTCTCTACTTCAATAGCAGTGACATTGGTGATGGAAAGCTTTTTACCGTTGAGATTCAAGGTGTTTTCTTTGCCGGAGAACGTAATGGCGGAGGGACTGGTAATATCAGCGGCGAGGATAATTGTACCGGCCGATCTGGCCGCCGCACGCAGACTGTCGGCCGAAAAGACATACGCTGCGCCGTCCAGGGTCAGGGAGTCGCCCTCCTGTGCTCCAAAACCGTCCTGGATGTTCATGCCGCCGGTGATGGCTGCGGCGCTCTTGAGGGCCACCTTGATGTCGTAGTCTACAGTGCCTTCGTGCGACACACACAGGGCGTCTCCGCCGTTGTTTACCAGGGAGCCGCCGTTGACGGAGACATTGATGTCGCCATGGTAGCCGGTCGGTTTTGCGCTTGCGGGCTTCACGACCACAAGGGCGCCGGTGTAGTTGCCGGTAGCACCATTATTGGCGGAGACGTCGGTTTTCCGTGCGGCGGAAGCGGTGATCGTGCCGTCGTTGATGATGAGGGTACCCGAACGGAGCTCGATGCCCTCCTTGGTGCCGGAGATGATGCCGCCGTTGACGGTGACGGTACCGGCACTGGGCAGATACATGGCCTGCTCGCCGCCCCGGATGGTACCGCCGTTAATGGTCAGAGTATATCCGTTGTTTTTGACCTTTCCGTTGGAGGCGATGGCGACGCCCTCCCCTTCATTGGCGCCCCAGGCGCAATCAATCGTGGCGCCTGTGTTAATGGTGGTGAAGGAGGTGGGTGTGTCAATTCCCAGGCCATAATAGGCATTTACAGGGACAGTGATGGTACCGCCGTTCAATACCAGTGTTCCATCGTTTTGGATGACGGGTCTTGTAGTATAGCTTTGGAAGGTCTGGTTTTCCACGGACTCATCCAACAGGGAAAGGGTCACCTTGCCGGTGCCCACCGTGTCGTTCAGGGTCAGAGAACCGGCGGCCTGAACGAGAATGGCGTTGGTGGAGGTGACGGCGGCGCTGGAATCCTTGTTGTCTTTATACGTTGTGGCCGTCAGCGTTTTGCCGTTGAGGTCCAGAACTACGTTTTTCCCGGCGGCAATTTCCAGTGCCGCCCGATTCAGGGTAATATCGCTCCCCAGGCGGATGTGCCCGCCGTTGGCGGCGGCGGCGCGGAGAGCGGCCTCATCGCCGGCCATGGTGTAGCTGGGGCCGCTGTCGTCATCGGAAGAGGAACTGCCGGTGTTCCCGGTCGTAGGCTTGGAGGTTTCGCCGGTGGAGGTGCCCGTCTTGCCCGGGGCCACAGTGCCGGTGCCGGAGGAGACGGCCTCACTGCTGCTGTTCTGCACTTTGGTGCCGCTGGTGTTGACCGTTGTGTCGGTGGCGCCCGCGGCGGCCTCTACCTTGGACACGGTGCCGGCGCCCTGGACGGTGGTGCCGGTGCCTGCCGTGGTGAGGGTGCTCACCTTGGAGCCCTTTTCCGCTGTGAGGGTGGTGGAGACGGCGGTGTCCGCGATTTCCACCTTGGACACGGTGCCGCCCACGGTGACGGAGGTGTTTTCACCGGCCACGGTGAGGGTGGACACATTGGAGCCCTTCTCCGTAGTCAGGGCGGCACCGGTGGCGGCGTCAGTGACGGAGAGGTTTTTTACGGTGCCGGTGATCGCCACAGTGACGTTAGGGGCATCTACGGTGACCGAGCCCACGGAGCCCTCGATCTTGACGGAATCGGAGCCGTCGTCGATCACCACGGCGGACACATCCGCGTTGCCCTCCACCGACAGACGGACCGCCCCGTCCTGACGGGAGAGGAGCACGCTTGCGATGGAGGAATTGCCCTTGATGATGACGGAGTTGGCGCCGCCCCGAACGATGAGCCGTCCGCCCAGAGTCAGACCGTCCAGCTCCACGTGGCCTTCGCCAACTCCCTCGGCAATGATCAGGTCGCCGGAGATGGACAGATCCTTCAGGACCGTGCCGTCAGCGCTGATTACAGCGGAGCCGGTCACATTTTCCGTGTAGGTCCCAGAAACGCTGTAATAGCCGGGGAAGAGGTTTTTCAGGAGGGTGGCGACCTCAGCGCGTGTAATGGTGTCGTTGGGGCGGAGCCGCCCGTCGCTGCCCTGGACATATCCCAGGGCGGTCATGGCTTTCACTGCATCCAGGGCCCAGGGGGCGATCTCGCCGGCATCGGTGAAAGTCACGGCGCTGCCGCCGGTAAGCTCCATGACCCGGGCCAGCATGACCATGGCCTCCTGGCGGGTGATGGTGGCCTCCGGGCGGGCGGTGGCGGTGACGCCGGCAGAGCCGGTATCGCCTTTCAGAATACCGGCCGCATTGGCCTTGAGGACGGCGTCGGTATACCAAGCGCCCTCGGCAACGTCGGAGAATGTATTTTCAGCCTTGGTTTGATACCCCATGATCCGGTCCAGCATCACAGCCAACTCGGCCCGGGTGATGGGGGCGGTGGGATGGAGGTCCCCCTGGGCGTCTCCCTTGAGCACATTCCGCTCTGCCCAGAGATTCATAGCTTCGTCATACCAGTTTTCTTCGGCTCCTGTGGCCTGAGCCGGTACAACGGCCAGTGAACAGAGCATTGCCATAGAAAGAACCAGTGACAGCAATTTTCGCTTCATAGAATCGACTCCCTTTCGCAAATTTAAAACAGACAAATCGCCCCGTAACGCCGTCTGCCGCCGCTTTGGAGAAAGGCTGTTGTCCAAAACTTTGGAGGCCGCTGGCGGAACTGCTGTTTTGCTGGCATCATTATAGCATACGGTAATATTAAATCAATATTATTTACAAAATTATGATCTGAATATTGCTTTTCAGAGGACCTAAAATTGGTCAGACAAAATAATAATGAACTGAAAAAAACGCGTGTCCCCACACGCCGGCGGGGACACGCGTTTTTTTCAGTTCAGGATTCGTTCATCAGGCGCACCCACTGGTCGTTATAGAGGGTGCGGATGTCGGCGGGAAGGCAGGCGAAGGTCTCACACTGCTCCGTGGCGAAGGTTTCGTCGGGATAGGCGAAGGGGTCCTCCACCACCTCGGGGTCCAGGGCCTCCCGGACGGAGAGCAGAGGGGAGGAATACCAGGTTTCCTCGCAGTTGCGCAGTCCGGCATCCGTGGAACACATAAAGTTGATAAAGGCCTCGGCGTTGCTCTTGTTCTCCACGCCCTTGGGGATACACATGGCGTCCACATAGCGGTTGGTGCCCTCCCGGGGCAGGGCAAAGGCCAGGTCGGAGTTGTTCTCCTTCATGGTCAGGAAGTCGCCGTAGTAGTAGACGCCGATGGCGGCGTTGCCGCCCTCCAGTTTTTCAAAAATGTCGTCCATGACGTAGGCCTGCACCAGGGGGCGCTGGGCGACCAGCGCATCCACAGCCGCCACGACCTGAGCGGGGTCGGTGGTGTTGTAGGAATACCCCAGCTTTTTCAGAGCAATGCCGATGGTGTCCCGGGGATTGTCGAACATGAGGATGTCCCCGGCGTACTTCTCATCCCAGAGAACGTTCCAGGTTTCCATGTCCTCGCCGGCATCCACCATGGTGGTGTTGTAGATGATGCCCAGCGTGCCGAACATATAGGGGACGGAGTAGAGGTTTTCCGGGTCGTACTCCGGATTTTTCAGGGTGGGGTCGATATCTTCAAAATTGGGAATGTTGTCAAAATCCAGGGGCTCCAGCATATCCTCTTCGATCATCTGGCCGATCATATAGTCGGAGGGGATGATCACGTCGTAGCCGGTGGCGCCGCCGGCCAGCTTGCCGTAGAGGGACTCGTTGGAGTCATAAGTCTGGTAGTTGACCTTGATGCCGGTCTGGGCGGTAAAGTCATCCAGGACGGACTGGTCGATGTATTCGCCCCAGTTGTAGACGTTTACCACGCCGTTGGCGGCGGAGCCGGCGTTGGAGCCGCCGCAGGCGGCCAGGCCCAGGAGGCTGGCGGAGGCCAGCGCAAGAGAGATCAGCTTCTTTTTCAATTCGATTCAGTTTGCTCCTTTCAGGTGTTGAATATTTTCAGGCCGAAAGGCCGGAAAAACAGATCACTGGGCGGAGAGGGTCTCCCGCCGCTTCCGTGCCTGACGGTCCTGCCGGGCCTGGCGCAGGTTGACGATCACCATCAGGGCCACCACGGCGGCGAACATGAGGGTGGACAGGGCGTTGATCTCCGGGCTGACCCGCTTTTTGGCCATGGAGTAAATGACCATGGACAGGGTCTGCGTCTGAGCCCCGGCGGTAAAGTAGCTGATGACGAAATCGTCGATGGAGAGCGTGAAGGCGATGATGAGGCCGTTGACCACCCCGGGCATGATCTCGGGGAGGATCACCTTCCGGAAGGCGTGGAAACCGTGGTCGCCCAGGTCCTGGGCGGCCTCGTAGATATTGGGGTCGAGCTGCCGGAGCTTGGGGGTCACGGACAAAATGACGTTGGGCACGTCGAAGGTGATGTGGGCGATGAGCAGGCTCCAGAAGCCCATGTTCCACTTGATGCCCAGCATCCGGCCCAGCGAGCCGTTCCATGCGCTCACCGCCAGCAGGAAGAGCAGCATCATGGAGACGCCGGTGATGATGTCGGCGTTGGTGAGAGGAATGTTGTTCACCGTCATGCACACGCTGCGGGTGCGGCGGCGGAGGTTGCGGAAGCCGATGGCCGCGGCGGTGCCCATGACGGTGGCGATGACCGCCGCCAGAGCGGAGACCGCCAGCGTGACCCAGAGGGCGTTCAAAATCATGCCGTTGTGGAACAGCTCCACGTACCAGTCCAGGGTGAAGCCAGCCCACACTGCCTTGGATTTGGAGGCGTTGAAGGAAAAGACTACCAGCACCAGAATGGGGGCGTAAAGAAAGAGGAAGCACAGCAGGATAAGCAGCCGGCTGAACAGTCCGTTCTTTTTCACAGGGTCACCCCCTGTTCTCCGTCGCCGAAGTGGTTCATGACCGCCATGCACACCATGACGATGACCATCATTACCAGGGAGATGGCGCTGCCCAGATGGGGGTTGTAGGCGCTGCCCAAAAACTGCATGTCGATGAGGTTGCCCAGCAGCAGGGTCTTGCTGCCGCCCAGCAGCCGGGAGATGGCAAAGGTGGACACCGAAGGGATGAAAACCATAGTGATGCCGGAGAGCACGCCGGGGAGTGACAGGGGAAAGGTCACCCGGCGAAAGACGGTAAAGCTGTCGGCCCCCAGATCCTGGGCGGCTTCGATGACCTTGGGATCGATCTTCTCAATGACGGAGAAGATGGGCAGGACCATATAAGGAAGAAAGTTGTAGACCATACCCAGGACGATGGCGCCCTGAGTGTCGATCATTTGAAAGGGACCCAGGCCGAAGAGGCCGAAGAAGGCGTTCAAAAGGCCGTTGCGCTCCAGCAGGAACTTCCAGGAGTAGGTGCGCAGCAGAAAGTTCATCCACATGGGCAGCATAATGAGCATGGTGGCCATGCGGCGGAGCCAGCCGGTTTCCCGGGCCAGATAGTAAGCCAGGGGATAGCCCATCAGCAGGCAGATGACGGTGGCCACGGCGGCCAGCAGGAAGGAGCGGCCGAACGCCGAGGCGTACTGGGCCATGTCCCGGAAGTTGGCCAGGGTGAAGCCGCCGGCATCGGCGGTGAAGGCGTAGAGCGTGATGATGAGGATGGGCGCGACCACGAAAATGCCCATCCACCCAATATATGGGTAAGAGATGGCCTTATTCTTCATCGTCCGCCTCCGTATCCTCGTTGAGCTCGTCATATTCAGAGGAATAGGAGCTGTAATCGCCGAACATGCCGGAGTACCGGCTCTTCTTCATGATGTGGAAGCCGTCGGGGTCGATCTTCACCCCGATCCTGGCCCCGACCGGGGAGTAGTCCGTCGTCTGGATGAGCCACTTGAAGCCCTGGAAGTCCACGATGATGTCGTAGTGCATCCCCTTGAAGGTCACTTCGGTGACCGTGCCGGTGAGCTGGCCCTGCTCCACGGGGACGATGTCGATGTCCTCGGGGCGGATGACCACATCCACCGCCTCTCCCGGGGCGAAGCCGCCGTCCAGACAGGCAAACTTCTTGCCGTACATCCGGACGACCCGGTCTTCCGGCATGGTCCCGTCGATGATGTTGCTCTCGCCGATGAAGTCGGCCACGAAGGCGTTTTTCGGCTCGTTGTAGATGTCCTGCGGAGTGCCGATCTGCTGGATGTTTCCCTTGTCCATGACCACCACGGTGTCGGACATGGTGAGGGCCTCCTCCTGATCGTGGGTGACATAGATAAAGGTGATGCCCACCTGCTGCTGGATCTTTTTCAGCTCCACCTGCATGTCCTTCCGAAGCTTCAGATCCAGCGCGCCCAGGGGCTCGTCCAGCAGGAGGACCTGGGGGCGGTTGACGATGGCCCGGGCGATGGCCACCCGCTGCTGCTGGCCGCCGGAGAGGGAGTCCACGCTCCGCTTGCCGTAGCCGGGCAGATTGACCAGCTCAAGAGCCTCTTCCACCCGCTGTTCGATCTCTTTTTCCGGGCGCTTTTGGATGCGCAGACCGAAGGCCACATTTTCAAAGATATTCATGTGGGTGAACAGGGCGTACTTCTGAAAGACAGTATTGACCTTCCGCTTGTGGGGGGGCAGGTCGTTGATGCGCTTTCCGTCAAAAAACACGTCCCCGGAGGTGGGTTTTTGAAACCCGCCGATGATCCGAAGCGTGGTGGTCTTGCCGCACCCGCTGGGACCCAGGAGCGTGAGGAATTCCTTGTCATTGATATAGAGATTCAGGCGGTCCAGAACCACCTCGTCGTCGTACTTTACGACGCAGTCCGTCAAGCGGATCAGCTCTTTGGACATGTATCCTCCCCCATTCCATTTCTTTGTTTTAGTATAGAAGATAACAGCTTACAATATATATGCTGTCCCCCCAAAAGTCAACGTCTTTTCCGTAAAAAGTTTCGGGAAAAAAGGGAGGAGAAAAATGGGGTCACAGCCGAACCCCGGGGAACCAATCGGAGACGAAGTCGATCTGGTCCACCGGGACCGTCAGAGTCTGGCCCCGCAGTCCCTCCAGGCACCCTGCGTCAGTGGGAAAATCAAAGACCAGCTTGTAGGACCAGAGGGCCTGCCCTCTGCGCTCCACATTTCGGTTGTCCTCCCGCCGGCCGTATTTTCCGTCTCCCGCCAGGGGATGTCCGGCGGCGGCAAACTGGGCCCGGATCTGGTGCGTCCGGCCGGTGAGCAGTTCGCACTCCACCAGGGAGAGCCCCCCCCGCGCCGTCAGGGTGCGGTAGCGGGTGGCGGCCGACTTGCCGCCGGGGACGGGCCGGGAATAGACGCTCACCTGTTTTTTGGCCTCATCCTTTAATAAAAAGCCACGCAGCTCCCCCTGGGGCGGGGACATCTTACCCACCACGGCGGCCAGATAGAATTTGGAGATCTCCCGGTCCCGGATTTTGTCGTTCATCACCCGCAGGGCCTCGGCGGTCTTGGCGGCGATCACCAGCCCGCCGGTGTTCCGGTCGATACGGTTGCACAGAGCGGGGGCGAAGGCGTTTTCCCACCGGGGGCTCCACTCCTTTTTCTGATAGAGGTAGGCCTGGATGTGGGTGATGAGGGTGGAGACATATTCGTGCTGGTCGGCATGGCAGAGAAGGCCGGGGCGCTTGTTGCACACCAGCAGATGTTCATCCTCGTAGAGAATGTCCAGCTGCGGCTTGAAGATGGAAAGAAACGCATTTTCTTCGGTGGGGGTGTCAAAAAACTCGTCGTTGATGTATAATTGAAGCAGATCGCCCACCTGGAGCCGGGTATCCCGCTGCGAGCCTTTCCCGTTGACCTTGACCCGCTTGAGGCGGATGTATTTCTGGGCCAGAGGCGCGGGGAGGAGGGGCACTGCCTTGCCCAGCCAGCGGTCCAGCCGCTGCCCGGCGTCATTTTTCCCTATGGTAAATTCCTTCATATTCAGATCCTCCTCCGTCCGCCCGAAACCCTTGGATTTCAGGCGTCCGCCGCATGAAAGCGGCGACTGCTGCTATTGTATCATATTTTCGGAAAAAATGAAGAAAGTATTTGACACAGGACAAAATTTTCGATATAATGTCCGCTGTACCGTTACGAGGAGAACAAGATGCGTTTAGATTTAAGAGACATCATCCGTACCCCCGGTGCCAGTCGGGACTTTGCCTGGGAACTGGATCTGTCCCAGGTCACTCTCTACGGGGAGAAGCCCTTTGACCACCCCATCCACGTCTCCGGCTCTGTGCGGAACATGGCGGGGGCCCTTCAGCTGGAGGGCAGAGCGGTCAGCGAGCTGGACACCCACTGCGACCGCTGCCTCAAACCCATCACCGTGGCGCTGGACGTTCCCGTGGTCACGCTGCTGGCCGAGGAACTGGAGGACGAGGAGAGCGACGAGATCGTCCTGCTGGAAAACGGGACCGCGGATCTGGAAGAGATCTTCTCCACCGCCTGTATCCTGGCCCTGGACGGCAAGCACCTGTGCGCGGAGACGTGCAAGGGCCTGTGCGGGGCCTGCGGAGCGGACCTCAACGAGGGGCCCTGCGGCTGCAAAAAGGAATTGGATCCTCGCCTCGCCGTTCTGGCGAAGCTTTTGGATAAGGACTCTTCGGAGCCCGATGAAGAAACATGAGCAATCAAATGCCCCTGTCACGTTAAGGAGGTGTCATAGATGGCAGTCCCTAAGAGTAAAGTGTCCAAGCAGCGCCGCAACAAGCGCCGCAGCGCCGTGTGGAAGCTGGAGACCCCCGGCGTCACCACCTGCCCCAAGTGCGGGGCTTACCGCCTGCCGCATCGGATGTGCAAGTCCTGCCTGACCTATAACGGTCACGACTTCAACAAGGCCGAGGCGCCCGCCGCGAAGTAAAAAGCGGTTCCGGAAAGAGCAAGAGGGGATGATTCCCCTCTTTCTTTTTGCCCGGAAAGGGGAAGAGACTGAAAAACAGCGCAGAATAAGAGGGCATCCGGCCTGTGCGATCGGGTCTTTCGTTGACTTCCGAAGCGGGATGTGCCATAATACTTGCGAGTATAAAATGAGGAAAAAGGGAGGGGTTTTCCATGGCGAGACCTCTGGTGGCCATTGTGGGCCGGCCCAATGTGGGCAAATCCATGCTTTTCAACAAACTGGTGGGCCAGCGGCTGTCCATCGTGGAGGATACCCCGGGTGTCACCCGGGATCGGCTGTACGCCCCCTGCGAGTGGTGCGGGCGGAAATTCAATCTGGTGGACACCGGCGGCATCGAGCCGGGCACCGACAGCGAGATCCTCCAGTTCATGCGCCAGCAGGCGGAGATCGCCATCCAGAACGCCACGGTCATCGTGTTCCTGTGCGACATACAGACCGGCTTGACCGCCTCTGACCAGGAGGTGGCCGCCATGCTGCTGAAGTCGGGCAAACCGGTGGTGCTGGCGGTGAACAAGATGGACCAGACCGGGCACACGAACCCCGACATTTACGAGTTTTACAACCTGGGCCTGGGCGACCCCGTGGCCGTCTCCGCCGTCCACGGCCACGGCACCGGCGATCTGCTGGACGAGTGCCTGAAGTATTTCCCGGCCCAGGACGAGGAGGAGGACGACGACGAGGTCATCAAGGTGGCCATCATCGGCAAGCCCAATGTGGGCAAGTCCTCTCTGGTCAACCGCATCCTGGGGGAGGAGCGGGTCATTGTCAGCAACGTGGCGGGTACGACCCGGGACGCGGTGGACAACTATTTTGAAAACAGCAAGGGCAAATACCTGCTCATCGACACCGCCGGCATGCGGAAGAAGTCCAAGGTGGACGACCGGGTGGAGAAGTTCTCCGTCCTTCGGGCCACCATGGCCATCGAGCGGGCCGACGTGTGCCTCATCCTGATCGACGCGGGCGAGGGCGTCACCGAGCAGGACACCAAGGTGGCAGGCCTGGCCCACGAGGCGGGCAAGGCCTGCATCATCGTGGTAAACAAGTGGGACGCGGTGGAGAAAGACGACAAGACCATGGACCGGATGTGCAAGGACATCCGCCGGGATCTGGCCTATATGGAGTATGCCCCGATCCTGTTCATTTCTGCCCTCACCGGCGCCCGGGTGGAGAAGCTCTTTGACGCCATCAACGACGTGGCAAACCAGGCGGCCATGCGCATCACCACCGGAATGCTCAACGACGTGCTGGCCGACGCCACCGCCCGGGTGCAGCCCCCCACGGACAAGGGCCGCCGCCTGAAGGTCTATTATATGACCCAGGTGGGTATCAAGCCGCCCCATTTTGTCATCTTCTGCAATGATCGGGAGCTGTTCCACTTCTCCTACCGGCGCTATCTGGAGAATCAGATCCGGGCCACCTTCGGCCTGGAGGGCACCCCCATTAAGATCACGATCCGTCAGAAGGGCGACAAGGAGGGGTAAGAGGATGCTGGAATCCTTTCGTGCGCTGGTCAACGGCGGGGAGGACTGGGCCGTGATGTGGTCCGTCCCCAACCCCGTGCTCCTGACCGGACTGATGGCGGTGACCGCAGTGGCCGCGTACTTTTTGGGCTGTTCCAACGGGGCCATTCTGGTCTCCAAATATATCCTGCGGGACGATGTCCGCAGCCACGGCAGCGGCAACGCCGGACTGACCAACTTTTTTCGCACCTTCGGCGGGCCGCTCACTTTGGTGGTTATTTTGTCCGATGTGGTGAAGGCCATCCTGGCCGTGGGCTTCGGCCTGCTGGCGGTGTGGCTGACGGGCTGGCCGGGCCTGAGCCTGGAGGTCAAATACTGGGCCGGGCTCTTTTGCCTGCTGGGGCATATGTTCCCCTGTATGTTCGGCTT
Organism: Candidatus Pseudoscillospira sp. SGI.172; assembly: GCF_050313575.1. NCBI lineage: Bacteria > Bacillati > Bacillota > Clostridia > Candidatus Pseudoscillospira > Candidatus Pseudoscillospira sp. SGI.172. The sequence goes on from NZ_JBNPLQ010000001.1 coordinate 86,292, forward strand.
TCAGGGCGGCAAGGGGATTCTCTCCGGGGGCACCATCGCCTGGCTGATCGACTGGCGGCTGGCGCTGCTGGTGTGGGGGGGGTTTGCTCTGCTCACCGCCCTCACCCGGTATGTCTCCCTGGGCTCGGTGTACGCCGCCGCCTTTTTCCCGGTGGGGACCTGGCTTTTTGTCAGCCATGATCCCATCGTGATGACGCTGTCGATCCTGCTGGGCGGGCTGATCCTCTGGAAGCACCGGGGGAATATCCAAAGGCTGCTCAAGGGAGAGGAGAACAAGCTCTCCTTCCATAAAAAAAAGGAATAAAAGGCTCCCGGGGTCCGGGGGCGGCCGGAAGAGCCGGTCAACAGGGCGGGCATGGTCCCACCGAAATGGAGGTCAATTGATATGAAGATCACCGTATTGGGTTCCGGCGGCTGGGGGACGGCGCTGGCCCTGCTTCTGCTGGAAAACGGCCACGATGTGACGCTCTGGTCCTATCAGGAAGCGGAGAGTGCCAATCTTCGGGAGAAGCGGGAGAATCCCGTTTTGAAGGGAGTCCCGCTGCCGGAGGAGCTGAAGCTCACCGCCGACATGAACTGCGTCCGGGGCTGCGGAGCCGTGGTCATCGCCACCCCCTCCTTTGCGGTGCGCGGGACGGCCGCTCAGGTCAGGGGGCTGCTGGACCCCGGGGCTGTGCTGGTGAGCGTGTCCAAGGGTGTGGAGAAGGACACCTCCCTCACCCTCACCGACGTCATCGCCCAGGAGGTGGGGGAGGCCCACCCCGTGGTGGGGCTCTCCGGGCCCTCCCACGCCGAAGAAGTGGGCCGGGGCGTGCCCACGGCGGTGGTGGCGGCGTCCAAAGACCGCGCCGCCGCCGAACTGGTGCAGGACCTCTTTATGAGCCGGCGCTTCCGGGTCTACACCACCGATGACGTGGTGGGCGTGGAACTGGGCGCGGCGCTGAAGAACATCATCGCCCTGTGTGCGGGCGTCTGCGACGGCCTGGGCTACGGCGACAACACCAAGGCCGCCCTCATGACCCGGGGGCTCACCGAGATCGCCCGGCTGGGGGAGGCCATGGGCGGCCGAAAGGAGACCTTCGCGGGCCTTGCGGGGCTGGGCGACCTCATCGTCACCTGCACCTCCATGCACTCGAGAAACCGCCGATGCGGCATCCTCATCGGGCAGGGCGCCGCTCCGGCGGAGGCGGTCAGGGAGATCGGCATGGTGGTGGAGGGCTATTACGCCGCCGCCAATGCCAAGAACCTGGCCGACAAGCTGGGGGTGGAGATGCCCATTGCCCAGGCGGCCTACCAGGTTCTCTACGAGAACAAGGATCCCCGGGCGGTCATTGCGGAACTGATGACCCGGAAGAAGAAGCACGAGAGCGAAGAGAGCTGGGTTTGAGCCCCGCTCCTTTCCTCCGGAGACAATAGGCTCAAAAGAATGAAAACGGACAGGCCGAAAGCCTGTCCGTTTTTTTCATGCGTCCGCTCATAAACGGGGCCAAGCCCTCATAGACATGGGTCAGTACCAAAGAGGAGGGATGACCTATGGAAGGTTTTGACGATGCGGCGATTCTGCTGCCCCCGGCCCTTCGAAAACGGGCGGAGGCTCTGCCGGGCACGGTGCGGCGCAGGGCGGAGGAGATCCGCCTGCGGGCGGGGAGGCCTCCCACGGTGAGTGTGGGAGCGGACGAGCTCCCCCTTCCCGGCGGGGAGGCGGTGACAGTGCGGGATCTGGAGCTGACAGTGGAGATCGCCACCCAGGCCAGCGCCCACGCTGCCCTGGAACGGGTGCGGCAGGGCTACTTCACCGTCCGGGGCGGGCATCGGATCGGGCTGTGCGGCAGTGCGGCCGCTGAAGGCGGGCAGGTGCGGAACCTGCGGACCCTCTCCTCCCTCAACATCAGAGTCGCCCATACCGTCCCCGGTTGCGGGGAAGGGGTGCTCCGGACGCTCTGCGCCTCGGGAAGCCTCCCCAATACCCTTCTCCTGGCCCCCCCGGGGGCGGGAAAGACCACCCTGCTCCGGGACCTGGTCCGGCTGGTCTCCGACGGCGGGGTCTGTCCCCCGATGCGGGTGGGGCTGGCCGATGAACGGGGGGAGGTTGCCGCCCTCTGGAACGGGGTGCCCCAGTTTGATGTGGGAGGGCGCACCGATGTGCTGGAGGGCTGTCCCAAGGCCCAGGGGCTCATGATGCTCCTGCGGGGGATGAATCCCCAGGCGCTGGCCTGCGACGAGATCACCGCCCCCGCTGACTGCGCCGCGCTGGAACAGTGCGCCAACTGTGGTGTGAAGCTGCTGGCCACCGCCCACGGGGCGGGGCCGGAGGATCTGGAACGCCGCCCCCTCTATCGGGAGCTGCTGGCCCGGCGGCTCTTCGAGGTCGTGGTGACCATCGACCGCCGGGGAGCGGGCTTCGACTACCGGGTGGAGGAGCTGCCATGTTAAAACTGCTGGGGACGTTGCTTCTTCTGGGCGGCGGACTGGCCCTGGGCCTGGGCGCGGTGAAGGAACTGGACGCCCGGGCCCGGGGGCTGGCCGCCATGGCGGCGGCGCTCAACCTGCTGGAGGGGGAGCTGGCCTTCCGCCTGCCCCCCATGCCCGACCTGCTGGAGACCCTGGCGCGCAGGGCAGCTCAGCCGGCGGCCGGTTTTTTTGCCGCCTGCGGACGGGGCATGGAGCATCTGGGGGAGCGGCCTTTTGAGACCATCTGGAATGACGCGCTGGCGGAGGAACCCATGGGGCTCTGCGAGGAGGACCGCGCCGTCCTCCGGGAGCTGGGCCCGGTGCTGGGCCGCTACGGCCCGGAGGACCAGCGCCGGGCGGCGGAGGCCGCCCGGGGACGGCTGGAGGCCGCGGCGGAGCGGGTGCGGGAGCGCCGCCGCCGGGAGGGTCGGGCCTACGGCACTTTGGGACTGGCCATGGGGGCTTTTCTCACCATCTTACTGCTGTGACGGGGGAACGGATATGGACGTGGACTTTATTTTTCGCATTGCGGCCATCGGAATTCTGGTGGCGGTGCTCAATCAGGTGCTCTCCCGCTCCGGGCGGGACGAGCAGGCTATGATGACCACGCTGGCCGGGCTGGTGGTGGTGCTGATGTTGGTGGTGCAGAAGATCAGCGACCTCTTCGTGCTGGTGAAGGGGCTGTTTGGGCTGTGACGGGCGATGGATATTTTAAAATTGGCCGCCCTGGCGGTCACCGCCGCCCTCTGCGCTCTGGTGCTCCGAAAGCGGGTCCCGGAGCTGGCCGTGGTGCTGGCGCTGGCGGCGGGAATCCTTTTGCTGAGCAGGGCCATGGAAGCCCTTGCCGGGGTGCGGGGGCTGATGGACGCTCTGGCCCGCACCGCGGGAGTTTCCCCGGAGGTCTGGAAGCCGGTGGTGAAGATCGTGGGGATCGGGGTCGTCACCCGGCTCTCCGCCGCGGTGTGCAAGGATGCCGGGGAGGGCGGCGTGGCCGCCTTCCTGGAGACGGCGGGCGGGGCGCTGGCTCTCTTCGCCGCTCTGCCGCTGGTAGAGACGGTGTTCGACACTCTGGGGGATCTGCTGTGAGGCGGAGGGGGCCTTCGAGCCGTTGGGACGGCAATCGCCATCGGATCGGAGGTATGATAAAGGGGTGCCTCTGCCTGTTCCTCCTGCTCCTGCTGCTGCCCGCCGCATGGGCGGGCGAGCTGGAGGACGCCGTGGGGATGGACAAGCTCAGCGGTGCGGCGGAGGAGTACTTAGACGGCTATCTGGATGTGGAGGACGTGGACGGAGGGGACTTTGCTTCCGGGGCGCAGGCCATCCTGAACACCGGCAGCGGCGAGCTGTCCGGGGCGCTTCGGCGGGCTGGGCGGAGCGGGGTCCTGCTGCTGGCGGTGGCTCTCCTCTGCGGTCTGGCCGAGACCATGAAGGACGAGCTGGGAGGCGGAGGGCTGGATCCGGTGCGGCTGGCTGGGACGGCGGCTGTGACCGCCATCGCTGCCGCGGACGTCTGCTCCCTCATGGGGCTGGGACGGCAGGCCATGGAGCAGATGGACGCCTTTTCCAAGGTGCTGCTGCCCACAGTCACGGCGGCCTGCGCGGCCGCCGGAGCCCCCGCGGCCGCTGTGGCCCGTCAGGGGGCGAGCCTGCTCTTTTTTGCCCTGCTCCTCACGGTGGCCGACCGGGTGCTGATGCCCCTGATCTACGCCTATGTGGCGGCTTCGGCGGCCCAGGCCGCACTGAACAACGACGGCCTCAAGCGGGTGGCGGGACTGGTGAAGTGGGCGGTGACGGGCCTGCTCTCCTCCCTGCTGATGCTCTTCGTGTTCTACCTCACCGTCAGCGGGGCCGTGGCCGGAAACGCCGACGCCATGACCCAGAAGGCGGCCAAGACGGTGCTCTCCGGCATGGTGCCGGTGGTGGGCGGCATCCTTGCCGATGCCGCCGAGACCGTGGTGGCCGGGGCCGGAGTGCTGAAGGGGACGGTGGGCGTAGTGGGCCTGCTGGCGGTGCTGGCCATCTGTCTGATCCCCTTTCTCCAGCTGGGGGCGCACTATCTGGTCTATAAGGTGGCGGCCGCCCTCTCGGCCACGGTGACGCCGGGACCGGTGGCGGGGCTCATCGATTCCATTGGTTCGGCCTTTGCTCTGGTGCTGGGCATGACCGGCGGCAGCGCCCTCATTTTGTATGTGGCCCTGATCACGTCGTTGAAGGCGGTGAGTGTGGGATGACCTTTTTAAAGGAATGGCTCATGGGCGTGGTGGCCGCCGCGCTGGCGGTGGCGCTGGCTCAGGCCCTCACCCCGGAGGGCACGGTGAAAAAGGTGGGGAGACTGGTGGGGGGGCTGGTCCTCCTGCTGGCAGTCGTCGGTCCCCTGGGGCGGCTGGATCCGGAGGATCTGGCCGTAACGGCCGCCGCGTATGCCCCGTTGGAAGCGGAGGCGGGGGAGCGGAGCGGGGAAGAAGTGATGAAAACGCTCATAGCCCGGAAGGCGGGCGCATACATTGAGGACAAGGGAACGGCTCTGGGATGCGCATGCACTGCTGTGGTGGAGGTACAGGAGGACGACTCCGGCTGGCCGGTGCCCACGGCGGTCCAAATCAGCGGGAGCTGGACGGCGGAGCAGAAGAGGGCGCTCTCCCGGGCGGTGGCGGAGGATTTGTCCATCCCAGCGGAGCGGCAGAATTTTCAGGAGGATGTGCCATGAGCGGAAAAGAGTGGGGCGAAAAGCTGCGCTTGGCCCTGGGAAAGTGCAAATATGTCCTGCTGGTTGGGCTGGTGGGAGCGGTGCTCCTGCTGCTGCCCACCGGAGAAAAGACCGGGCAGACTGCTCCGGCCGCAGCGTCCGAGGCCGACCTCTTTCAGGTGGAAAGCATGGAACGCCGCCTGGAGACGGCGCTCTCCCGGGTGGAGGGGGCGGGTGAGGTGACGGTGGTGCTTACCTTGAAGGACGGCCCCCGTCAGGTGCTGGCCCAGGACGGCAGCGCCAGCGAAGGAGACAGTCAGACCACCCGGGAGACCTCCACGGTCATGGCCTCCAAGGGTTCCGGCACCCAGGAGCCGGTGGCCCTCCAGGAGCTGGGGCCCTGCTACCGGGGTGCGCTGGTGGTGGCGCCGGGGGCGGGGGATCCCCAGGTGCGGCTGGCATTGAGCGAAGCGGTCTCTGCCCTCACCGGGCTGGGGGCCGATAAAATTTCGATCTGTAAGGGAAAGTGAGGAAAACAGTATGAAACTCTGGAAGCGCAATGCGGTGGTGGCCGCCATCGTCCTCTTCGTGTGTGTGGCGGTCTACCTGAACTGGTCTTATCAGCAGGAGGCCGCCGACACCGGAAAGACTCTGGGACAGGCGACTTTGGTGGATGGAAGAACCAAAGACCCCCTGCTGTCGGCAGCCTCGGCGGCCCCGGGAGAGAGCGGGAAGCCGGCCGAGACGGCAGGGGCCTCCACCGGATACTTTGCCTCGGCCCGGCTCAACCGCCAGCAGGCCCGGGACAGTGCCCTGACCATGCTCCAGGACACGGTGAACAGCGACGCCGCCGACGCGGCGGCCAAGACGGAGGCCGGGACCGCCATAGAGACGCTGGCCACCGCCACCGTCTCTGAAGCCCAGATCGAGAATCTGGTCATCGCCAAGGGTTATGCCGACTGTGTGGCCTTCATCAGCGACGGCGGCGTGTCGGTGGTGGTGTCGGCCACGGAGAACGGACTCCAGGACGCCGATGTGGCCCGCATCACGGAGATCGTCACCGGCGAGACCGGCGTGCCCGCCAGCCAGATCAAGATCATCGAGGCAGAAGGGTGAACAGACCTATTTTTCAGAGAAAAATTCTATTTGTAATTTCCCTTTTTTGTGGTACAATGTAAGCATAAGACTTTTGTCCCACAGGAAAGGAAGCGTGAAGCCAATGGCCGAAGGGAAAGAATACATTTCCTGCCCGGATGAGCTGGGCTGCATCCATATTTCGGAAGATGTGCTGGCGGTGACCGCCGCGGCTGCCGCCTTGGAGGTGGAAGGGGTCGGGAGCCTGGCCGCCAATCTGGGCAGCGATATTGTGGAAATGCTGGCCGGGCGCAAAAACCTCAGCAAGGGCGTGCGGGTGACCGTTGCCGAGAACAGCGTCACGGTGGATATCTCCATCCTGGTGAAATACGGCTCCTCCATCCAGGAGGTGGCCAAGGGGGTGCAGGACGCGGTGTTCAACGCCATCGAGAACGCCAGCGGATTTACTGTGGCGGGGGTCAACGTCCATGTGGCGGGGATCACCTTCCATCACACTCCAAAATCCCATCAGGTGTAAAAGGGGTGGGGAACGAGGTCTTTTCCGGCGGGGGTCCGCCGGAAAAGACCTCGTTTTGTCTGCTTTGGACCGGCTAAAGACGCCGGCGGGCTTTTTGCCGTTTTTGTGTGAATTAGGGGTTTATTTTTGCCCCAAGATTGTGTATACTAATGCGTATACAATGGATAACCTGGGCCGTTAGGCCCTGATGGAGGGAACCGCATGACCAGAAGCAACGCCCGTGAGATCGCCGTCCACTTTGTCTTTGAACTGGGCTTTTCCAACCAGAGCGCAGATGAGCTGCTCTCCGCCGCACTGACCCGCACTTCCTTTGAGCAGATCGGGCAGGAGGAGCCCCTGTACGCCGAGTATCCCAACGCCGGGCAGCGGGAATACATAGAGCGGCTGGTGCGGGGCGTGTACCATCACGGCGCGGAGCTGGACGGCTACATCACCAAGTACGCCATCGGCTGGAATTTCTCCCGCATCCCCCGGGTGGTCACGGCCATTCTCCGGGTGTGCATGTATGAGATCCTTTACATGCAGGACATCCCCAACGCCGCCGCCATCAACGAGGCGGTGGAGATGACCAAACACTATGAGGAGCAGGAGCTGGCGGCCTTTGTCAACGGTATCCTGGGCTCCTTCGTCCGGACGGAAAACCTTCCCGACCCCATGAGCCGCCCCGGCGCGGTCCAGCCCGAGAGCGGGGAGTGACCATGGTCACCCTGGGGCTGGATACCAGCAACTACACCACTTCGGCGGCGGTTTTTGACGGGGCGGACGGCGTCAATGCCGGCCGCCTGCTGGAGGTGCGCCCCGGACAGCTGGGTCTCCGACAGTCGGAGGCCCTTTTCCAGCATGTGAAAGCCCTGCCCGGCCGGATGGCGGAGCTGGCGGAGTCCGGCGTCCTCCGGGACGTCGCCGCCGTGGCCGCCTCCGCCCGTCCCCGGGCGGTAGAGGGTTCCTACATGCCCTGTTTTCTGGCAGGGGAGAGCCAGGGCAGGGCCCTGGCCGCCGCGCTGGGCGTGCCGTTTTTTGCCGTCTCCCACCAGCAGGGGCACCTGGCCGCTGCCGCCTGGTCCGCCGGGCGGATGGAGCTGCTGGACGCCCCCTTTCTGGCCTGGCATCTCTCCGGAGGCACCACCGAGCTGCTGTACGTTCAGCCCGAAGGGGCTAATGTCAAAGCCGGGCGCATCGGCGGCACCGCCGACATCTCGGCCGGACAGCTCATCGACCGCACCGGTGTGCTGCTGGGGCTGGACTTTCCCGCCGGGCGGGCTCTGGACGCCCTGGCCGCCGGGGCGGAGAAGGGCCCGAAGCGATTTAAGGTGAAAATGGACGGATTGGAGTTCTCCCTTTCCGGGATGGAAAATCAGGTCCGGGCGCTGGCGGCGGGGGGCGTGGAGCCTGCCGCTGTGGCGCGCTTTGCGCTGGACACCGTCTCCGACGTGGTGCGTCGGACCACGGAGGAAGCCCGGAAACGGTATCCCGGCCTGCCGGTGCTCTGCTCCGGGGGCGTGGCCTCCAACTCCGGGCTGCGGCAGATGCTTACCGCATCCTGCGGAGCGCTCTTTGCCGAGCCTCGCTATTCCACCGACAACGCCATGGGGGTGGCCATCCTGGCGCACCGGCTTCTGGAGAGGGGGGAGTGACATGGCCCAGAACGTACTTTCGGTCTCTCAGGTCAACGGACACATCAAGGGCCTGCTGGACGGCGATCCGCTCCTCTCCGGGCTCTTCGTCCGGGGCGAAGTGTCCAACTATAAAATGTATCCCTCCGGGCACCACTATTTTTCCCTCAAGGATGAGGGGGGCGCCATCCGCTGCGTCATGTTCCGCCGGGAGGCGTCCACCCTCCGGTTTCGGCCCCAGAGCGGCATGAAGGTGATCGCCTTCGGCCGGGTGGCGGTTTTCCCGCGGGACGGGCAGTATCAGCTCTATGTCAGCGCCCTCTCCCCCGACGGGGTGGGGGATCTCCACGCCGCCTTTGAACAGCTCAAGGCCCGGCTGGCCGCCGAGGGGCTGTTTGACGAAAACCATAAAAAGCCCCTTCCCCGTTTTCCCAAGCGTATCGCCCTGGTGACCTCTCCGGCGGGGGCGGCGGTGCGGGATATGCTCCGTATCCTGGGGGCCCGCTGGCCACAGAGCGAGGTATATGTGGTACCCTGCCGGGTCCAGGGGGCGGAGGCCCCCGGGGAGATCGCCGGGGCCATCGCCTGGGTCAACGCCCACGCGCTGGCCGACCTCATCATCACCGGCCGGGGGGGCGGGTCCATGGAGGACCTCTGGTGCTTCAACGACGAGGGCGTGGCGCGGGCCATTTACGCCTCCCGGATCCCGGTGATCTCCGCCGTGGGCCACGAGCCCGACGTGACCATCGCCGACTATGTGGCCGACCTTCGGGCGGCCACACCCTCCAACGCCGCCGAGCTGGCGGTGCCGGACCAGAATGAACAGTACGCCCTGCTGGCCCACCTGAGCCGGCGGATGGGCCGGGCCATGGAGCGGGAGCTGGCCGGGGCCCGCAGCGCGCTGGAACAGGCGGGGCGCAGCCGGATGCTCCAAAACCCCATGAGCTGGGTGGACGACCGGCGGATGCTGCTGGACTACCAGCGGGACCGGCTGGCCCACGGCCTGACCGCCGCCATGGGGAAGGACCGGGAGCGCTTCGCCCGGCTGGCCGCCTCCCTGGATGCCCTCAGCCCCCTGAAGGTGCTGGGGCGGGGCTACGCCATTGCCCGTGGCCCCGGCGGGGTGGTGAAGTCCACGGAGGATGTGATGCCGGGGGACGAGCTGAAGCTCCGCCTCTCTGACGGCGAGATCGCCTGTGAAGTGTTATAACGGCGGGGAGGACCCGCCTGTCCCATTTTTCTCAAAGGAGGAAACGCGATGGCACAGAAAAAACTGACCTTTGAGCAGGCCATGGCCCGGCTGGAGGAGATCGTGGCCCGGCTGGAGCGGGGGGATGCCCCGCTGGAGGAGGCCCTTGCCCTCTTTGAAGAGGGGACCTCTCTCATGAAACAGTGCTCCACCGCCCTGGACAAGGCGGAACAGAAGGTGGCGAAGCTGCTGCCCGGTCCGGACGGGGCTCCGGCGGAGCAGCCCATGGAGGTGATGGAGCCGTGACTTACCGGGAGCAGTACGAGGCGGACAAGGCCATGGTGGAGGAGGCGCTCAAGGGTGCCTTCCGGGACCGTGCGCCCCGGGGAGACATCTATGACGCCATGAATTACAGCCTCCTGGCGGGGGGAAAACGGCTGCGGCCCATCCTCACCCTGGAGACCTGCCGCCTGTGCGGCGGGGACCCCATGGCCGTGATGCCCTTTGCCTGCGCGGTGGAGATGATCCACACCTACTCTCTCATCCATGACGATCTGCCCTGCATGGATGACGACGATCTGCGCCGGGGCAGACCCACCAACCACAAGGTCTACGGGGAGGCCACGGCGGTACTGGCCGGGGACGGCCTTTTGAACGCGGCCTTTGAGACGGCGCTGGCGGGACGGGCCGGGCTGGAACCGGAGCGGGTGCTGGAAGCTCTGGACGTTTTGGCCCGCGCCGCCGGCGCCGACGGAATGGTGGGCGGACAGACCCTGGATATGGCTGGGGAGGGGAGGGCCCTCAACCAGGCCGATGTGGAGGAGCTGCAGCGGCTCAAGACCGGCGCGCTGATCGCCGCCGCCGCCGAGATGGGCTGCATCCTGGCCGGAGGGGGCGCGGAAGAGCGCAAGGCGGTCCGACGCTATGCCTCCCGTCTGGGGCTGGCCTTCCAGATCCGGGACGACATGCTGGATGTGACCGGGGACGCCGCCCTGCTGGGCAAGCCCACCGGCTCGGACGCCCGGGGGGAGAAGACCACCTTTGTCACCCTCAAGGGGCTGGACGGCTGCGCTGCGCTGGTGGAAAAGCTCACCGGAGAGGCTGCGGCGGCCCTGGAGGGCTTTGCACACCCGGAGTTCCTGATTTCTCTGGCCCGCTCTCTGGCCGGCCGGATGAATTAGGAGGCTGCCGATGAATTTTGTGGATTTTCTCACGGGAAACCTCATCCTGAATTTGGCCATCCTGGCCTGGGCGATCGCCCAGATTCTCAAGTTTATCGTGGTCCTGATCAGCGAGGGACGTATGAACTGGAGATCCATGCTCTCCAGCGGGGGCATGCCCAGCTCTCACTCCTCCTTCGTCTGCGCCTGCGCATCGTCGGTGGCCTACCTGTACGGCTGGTCCTCCCCCCTCTTTGCCATTGCCGCCGTGGTGGCCGTGGTGGTGATGTACGACGCCTCCAATGTCCGCCGGGCGGCAGGGGAGCAGGCCAAAATTTTGAACTATATCATGGAGCACTGGACGGAGATGAAACCCGCCATGTTCGGCCAGGAACTCAAGGAGCTGCTGGGACACACTCCCCTGCAGGTCCTCATGGGCGCTTTGCTGGGGATCGGAATCGGCTGGGGCGGGGCCTGGTTTTTTACCCGCTGAGCGGGGAACTGAAAAAAGGGGGCAGAGGCCCTGTTGAATCTTCCAAATCAATTACATCTGATGAGCGACGCAGAGGCCGAGCAGCTCTGCGTCCAGCTGCGGGAGCGACTGATCCAGGTGGTCTCCAAAACGGGGGGGCATCTGGCCTCCAACCTGGGGGCGGTGGAGCTCACTGTGGCGCTCCACCGGGTCTTTACACCAGAGCGGGACCGCATCGTTTTTGACGTGGGGCACCAATGCTACTGCCACAAGATGCTCACCGGACGGGACGGAGCCATGGACACCCTGCGCACCTTTGGGGGGCTGTCCGGCTTTCCCAAGCCGGGGGAGAGCATCTGCGACGCCTTTACCGTGGGGCACGCCTCCACCTCCGTGTCGGTGGCGGTGGGAATGGCCAGGGCGCGGACCATCCTGCACAAGGACTACCGGGTGGTTGCCCTGCTGGGGGACGGCGCGCTCTCCGGCGGCCTGGCCTATGAGGGCCTGTCCGACGCCGGGGACAGCGGAGAGCCCCTCATCGTGATTTTAAACGACAACGGGATGTCCATCACCCAGAGCGTGGGCGGCGTGGCGGAGCATTTGGCCCGCCAGCGTTTGAAGCCCCAGTACCTCAGTTTCAAAAAAGCTTACCGCCGGGTGATGAATTCATTTTCACTGGGCCGCCGCATCTACAAGGTGACCCACAAGATCAAGACCGCCGTCAAGGAGACGCTGCTGCCGTGCAGCCTCTTTGAAGACATGGGTTTTACCTATCTTGGGCCGGTGGACGGGCACGATGTGCGGGGGCTGACCCGGCTGCTGCGCTATGCCCGGGATCTGGAGGGGCCTGTGCTCCTCCACGTGCGGACGGTGAAGGGAAAGGGCTATCCCCCCGCCGAGGCCGATCCGGGCCGGTTCCACGGGGTAGGGCAGTTTGATCCCGCCACCGGACAGTCTCTGGCCCTGCCCGGTCGGGATTTTTCCGGCGCCTTCGGCCGGGCCGTATGCGCCCTGGCCCGACGGGAACCCCGTCTGTGCGCCGTCACCGCCGCCATGCAGCCGGGGACCGGCCTGGATGAATTTGCCGGACAGTTCCCCGAGCGGTTTTTTGATGTGGGGATCGCCGAGGGCCACGCCGTCACGATGTGCGCGGGCATGGCCAAGCAGGGCCTGATCCCCGTGTTCGCCGTCTACTCCTCCTTTTTGCAGCGAGCCTATGATATGCTCCTCCACGATGTAGCCATTCAGGGCCTCCACGTGGTGTTCTGCGTGGACCGGGCCGGACTGGTGGGAGCGGACGGAGAGACCCACCACGGGATTTTCGACGTGGGATTTCTGGACACGGTGCCCGGGATGAAGGTCCTCTGCCCGGCCAGCTACGCGGAGCTGGCCGACATGCTGGAATACGCCGTGAAGGAGTGCAGGGGCCCTGTGGCGATCCGCTATCCCCGGGGTGGGGAAGGAACGTATCAGACATCTTCCTGGCCGGCTCCCGCCACGGTTTTGCGGGAGGGCCGGGACCTGACCCTGGCGGGCTACGGCACCCAGGTCAATGCCCTGCTGGAGGCCGCGGAGCGCTTGGCGCGCCGAGGGGTTTCGGCGGAAGTCATCAAGTATAATATCATCACGCCCCTGGATCCCGGCCCGGCCCTGCGCTCGGCGGAGCGTACCGGGCGGCTGATCGTGGCGGAGGAGTGTGCACAGGCCAACTGTGTGGGGGAGCGGCTGGCTTCGGCCGCGGCCCGCTATGGATGCGCGGGTGCCATTCGGGATATTTTGCTCCGCAATCTGGACCGCCAGTTTATCCCGCAGGGAAAAGTCGACGAGTTGAGGCGTTTGGCCGGCCTGGATGCGGAGAGCCTGGCCAAGATCGCCTGGGAGGTTTGTACACATGGAGAAAAAGCGGCTGGACGTCCTGCTCTTTGAGCGGGGCCTGGCGGAGAGCCGGCAAAAGGCACAGGCCGTCGTCATGAGCGGCCAGGTCTATGTGAATGGACAGAAGGTGGACAAGGCGGGGACGCCTACACCGGCGGACGCACCCATCGAAGTCCGGGGAGGCGGGCTGAAATACGTCAGCCGGGGCGGGTTGAAGCTGGAAAAGGCCATGGGGACCTGGCCCATCTCCCTCGCCGGCGCGGTATGCGCCGACATCGGGGCCTCCACCGGCGGGTTTACCGACTGCATGCTCCAAAACGGGGCGTCGAAAGTCTATGCCGTGGATGTGGGCTACGGGCAGTTTGCCTGGAAGCTGCGCAGCGATACCCGGGTGGTGTGCATGGAGCGCACCAACGCCCGCTACCTCACCCATGAGCAGATTCCCGACGAGCTGGATTTTGCAAGTGTCGATGTGTCCTTTATTTCGCTGAATCTGATCCTCCCCCCCCTGCGGGGACTGATGAAGCGGTCCGGTCAGGCGGTGTGCCTCATCAAGCCTCAGTTTGAGGCGGGAAAGGACAAGGTGGGGAAGAAGGGGGTCGTCCGTGACAAGGCGGTCCATCAGGAGGTGCTGGAGCATTTTCTGGAGCACGCCGCCTCCGCCGGTTTCGGCGTACGGGGATTGACCTGGTCCCCCATCCGGGGCCCGGAGGGCAATATCGAGTACCTGGGCTGGCTCTCCGCCGAAGGCGGGATGGCAGGATCGTGGGATCTGAAAGAGCTGGTGGAGGCGTCTCACGCCAAACTGGAGGAGGGAATGCCGTGAAGATTGTGCTCAGCCCCAATCCCTATCGGGACAAGGGCCTGAAGGCGGCTCAGGCCGCTCAGCGGGTGCTGCGGGAGGCCGGAGCGGAGACCTGCATGAGCCTCCCCTTTTCCCTGGAGAAGGGGAGCGGCCTGGAGCTGCCCGCTCATCTGAAATTTGTCTCCATGGAAGAGGCCTTTCAGGGCGCCGATCTGCTGGTGTGCTTTGGCGGAGACGGCACCATTCTTCACGCCGCCAAGGACGCCGACGCCCACCACATCCCCGTGCTGGGGGTGAACCTGGGTAGCGTTGGCTTCATGGCGGAACTGGAAGTGAGCGAACTGGGGGAGCTGTCCCGCCTGACGAAGGGGGAATATGCCCTGGAGGAGCGGATGATGCTGGATGTCTCCATCCGGCGGGAGGGGCGTACCATCTTCCGGGATCTGGCGCTCAACGACGCGGTTATCACCAAGGGCGCGGTGGCCCGGATCATCGATTTGGACGTGAAGTCCGACGGCGTGCTCATCAGCCGGTTTTCCGGGGACGGCGTGGTCATTGCCACGCCCACCGGTTCCACCGCTTATTCCATGTCCGCCGGCGGCCCCATCGTGGAGCCCACCGCGGAGAATATCATCGTTACCCCCATCTGTCCCCATGCCCTCCACGCCCGGTCCTTTGTGCTGGATCGGAGCCGTCTGGTGGCGGTGCGGATGGGAAAGCTCTCCCGCAAGACCGCCTATCTGTCCGTGGACGGCGGCAAGGCCTTCCGGCTTGGAGGGAGCGATCAGGTGGAGCTGCGCCGCTCCAGATCCAAGGCCCGGCTGGCCAAGCTGACCAATCGGAGCTTCTACACCATCGTCAATCAGAAACTGGGGAGGATGTGACCTATGAAAAGCAAACGGCAGCAGGAGATTTTGGACATCGTGGCGCAGCGGGATATTGAGACCCAGGAGCAGCTTCTGGACGCGCTGAAGGAGCGGGGGGTCTCCACGACTCAGGCCACCATTTCCCGGGACATCAAGCAGCTCCATCTGGTCAAGGAGCTGACTGCCGGCGGCATCTATAAATACGCCGTTTCCCAGCGCAAGACCGCCCTCAACAACGTGGGCAGGCTCCAGACCATCTTCCGGCAGGGGGTCACCTCCTATGACATGGCCCAGAACATCGTGGTGCTCCGGACCATGCCGGGCCTTGCCTCGGCGGCGGCCGCCGCCATCGACGCCATGGAGATCCCGGAGCTGGTGGGTTCCCTGGCCGGGGACGATACGGTGATCCTCATCATGCGGACCAACGGCTCTGCGGAGGAATTCTGCGAGGAGATCCGGGAGATGCTGTCCTGAACAGTTCAAAGCAGGAGCGGGTCCCGGCTGTTTTCGCGATCGATTGTCGGAGGTGGAGCGGATGCTTTCAGTTCTTCATATCGAGAATATCGCCGTCATTGAGTCGGCGGACATCACGTTCGGCGGGGGCTTCAACGCCCTCACCGGCGAGACCGGCGCGGGCAAATCCATTGTGGTGGACGCCATGGGGGCGGTCACCGGGGAGCGGGCCAGCCGGGATCTCATCCGCACGGGAGCCAAGTCCGCCCTGGTCACAGGGGCCTTCTCGGGCGTGGGGGCGCTGCCGTGGTTTGCCGAAAACGGCCTGGAGCCGGATGAGGGCGGCGAGGTCCTGCTCCAGCGCCAGATCATGGCCGACGGCAAGAACCTCTGCCGGGTCAATGGCCTGCCGGTGACGGTCACTCAGCTGCGGGCCCTGGGCCGCCAGCTTTTGAACATCCACGGCCAGCACGACGGCCAGCAGCTTTTGGATGAGGGCTGTCACCTGGGGTATCTGGACCGCTTCGGCGGGACCGGGGGCCTGCTGGAGAACTACCGGGAGGCCTATGGGGCGCTGCGGGCGCTGGAGCAGCGGATGGCCTCCCTCCGCATGGACGAGGCCGAGAAGGCCCGGAAGGTGGACAGTCTCCAGTTTCAGATCGGAGAGCTGGAGCGGGCCGGGCTGGTGCCGGGGGAGGAGGAGGAACTGCTCTCCCGCCGGGAGCTGCTCCGCAGCGCCGCCGACCTGGCCCAGGCCGCCGAAGAGGCCCACTACGCCCTCTCCGGGGACGACGACAGCGTGGGGGCGGTGGCACTGCTGATGGAGGCGGAGGAGGCCCTGGGCCGGGTGTCCGGGGTGAGCCCGGAGCTGGATGAGCTGTACCAGCGGCTTACCGAGTGCCGCTGCCTGGCTCAGGATGCCGCCGACTCCGCCCGGGGGGCCCGGGGGAGCTTCGACTTTGAGCCGGGGGAGCTGGATCAGCTGGAGGGAAGGCTGGACCGGCTCTACCGCCTGAAAAAGAAATACGGCTCCAGCGAGGAAGAGATGCTGGACTATCTGGACCTGTGCCGCCGGGAGCTGGACGAGATCCAGTTTGCCGACGACACGCTCCTGCGGCTGGAACAGGAGCGGGCGGAAGCTCTGACAGAGGCGAAGGCCCGGGCGGGAGCCCTCTCGGCGGAGCGGAAGCGGGCCGGGGAGGCTCTCCAGCGCCGGATCCAGACCGAACTGGCTCAGCTGGACATGCCCAAAGTCCGCTTCCAGGTGGCCTTCGCGCCGGTGGAGAGTGAAACCGGGCTGGATGACGCCGGAATGGACACGGTGCGCTTTCTCATGTCGGCCAACGTGGGGGAGGACCTGAAGCCCATCCAGAAGATCGCCTCGGGGGGTGAGCTGGCCCGGATCATGCTGGCGCTGAAAAACGTACTGGCGGAGAACGATGACGTGGGCACCCTGGTCTTTGACGAGGTGGACACCGGCGTCTCGGGCCGTGCGGCCCAGAAGGTGGCGGAGAAGCTGGCCCAGGTGGCCCGGCACAAACAGGTGCTCTGCGTGACCCACCTGCCCCAGCTGGCCGCCATGGCGGACGTCCACTTTTCGGTGGAGAAGGGGGAGAAGAACGGGCGCACCTTCACAGCGGTGGAGGTGCTGGACCGGGCCCGCCGCCAGGCCGAGCTGGCCCGCCTTACGGCTGGAGACCACGTCACCCGCGCCGCGCTGGACAGCGCGGGCGAGCTGCTGGACGGGGCCGCCGAATACCGGCGCAGTCTGGCGAATTGAGAAAGGGCCCTTTGTTCCGCAGGCCCGGGGCGGATGAAAGGGCCCTTTCCTTCATATGCTGTTTGAGACAAAAGGAGGGGACGCGCATGGATCGCTGGGACACACTGGAAAAACAACTGCATCAAAGCTGCCCCGCACTGGATCTGCGGCGGGAGGAGCCCCTGTTCCGCCACACCTCCTTTCGGGTGGGCGGCCCCGCCGCGCTGATGGCGCTGCCCGCCAGCCGGGAAGAGGCCGCGGCGGCGGTGCGGATCGCGGCGGAGCTGGGAGTGACCCCGGTCTACCTGGGCAACGGCTCCAATCTGTTGGTGTCCGACGAGGGGTATGACGGCTTCCTCATCAAGACCTTCGGGGGCCTGAACGACATTTCTGTTGATGGAGCCGCAATGACCGCCGATTCCGGGGTGCTCCTCTCCCGATTGGCCGCCGCCGCTTTGGAGGCGGGGCTGACCGGACTGGAGTTTGCCCACGGCATCCCCGGTACGCTGGGGGGCGCAGTCACCATGAACGCCGGCGCCTATGGCGGCGAGATGGTGCAGGTGCTCGCCTCGGTCACCTTTCTGGATGAGGCCGGGCGGGTGGAGACCCTTCCGGCCTCAGACTGCGGCCTGGGCTACCGCCGCAGCATGTTTTCCGACGGAAAACGGCTGATCCTTGGGGCGGAGCTTGCCCTGGCTCCGGGCGATCCCGCCGCGATTCGGGCGAGGATGGAGGAGCTGGGCGAGAAGCGCCGCTCCAGACAGCCCCTGGAACTGCCCAGCGCCGGGAGCACCTTCAAGCGTCCCGAGGGGCATTTTGCAGCCGCCCTCATCGAGCAGTGCGGCTGCAAGGGCCTGCGGGTGGGAGGCGCCCAGGTTTCGGAGAAGCACGCCGGGTTCGTGGTCAACACCGGCGGAGCCACCTGCCGGGATATTCTGGCTCTCATTGAACAGGTGCGCGCCCGGGTGCTGGAGCAGACCGGCGTGGCGCTGGAACTGGAAGTGAAAACACTGGGGATCGGGAAGGGGGGAGCAGGATGGAATTTATCGTGATTTCCGGTCTCTCCGGCGCGGGCAAGAGCCAGGTGGCATCCTTCATGGAGGACATCGGCTACTTTGTGGTGGACAATATGCCGGCCCCTCTCATACCCAAATTTGCGGAGCTGTGCATGGCGGGGCAGGCCAAATACGACCGGGTGTCCATTGTCAGTGACATCCGGGGCGGACAGACCTTCGACGGCCTGTTCGCCGCCCTGTCCGATCTGGAGGAGATGGGCTGCGACTACAAGATTTTGTATGTGGAGGCCAGCCCCGAGACTATCATCAAGCGCTATAAGGAGACCCGCCGGCTCCACCCGCTGGCCCGGGACGGCCGCTCTCTGGACGAGGCGGTCCACCGGGAGCGCACCATCCTGGAGCCGGTGCGGGACCGGGCGGAGTACATTGTGGACACCACCGCCCTCTCCACCGCCAAGCTCCGGGGAGAGGTGCTGCGGCTCTTCGGCTCGGGGGGGCCCCAGCAGGCGATGAGCGTGAGCGTGATCTCCTTTGGCTTCAAGTACGGCATCCCCATCGAGGCCGATCTGGTGTTCGACGTGCGCTTTCTGCCCAATCCCTATTACATCGCCGAGCTGCGGCACCAGACCGGGCTGGACAAGCCGGTCTACGACTTCATCTTCGGCTATCAGCAGACCAAGGACTTTATGACCTATCTGGAGCGGCTGATCGCGTTCCTCCTGCCCCAGTATGTGGAGGAGGGGAAGGCCGCCCTGGTGATCGGGGTGGGCTGCACCGGCGGCCAGCACCGGTCGGTGGCCGTGACCCGGGCGCTGGCGGATTTCATTCGCCAGAAGGGCTACGACGCCGCGGAGAACCACCGGGACATGACGAGGGCCCAGTGATGGAGACCCTCAAGACGGAACGCCGCTGGGAGCAGGGCCCCCGGGTGGTGGCCATCGGCGGCGGAAACGGCCTGTCCACCATGCTCCGCGGCTTGAAGCAGTATACCAAAAACCTCACCGCCATCGTCACCGTGGCCGACGACGGGGGCGGTTCCGGGATGCTCCGGGCCGACCTGGGGATGCCCCCGCCGGGGGACATCCGCAACTGCATGGAGGCCCTGGCCAACACCGAGCCCGTCATGGAGCGGCTGCTGGGCTACCGGTTTACCGAGGGAAGCCTCACCGGTCAGGCCTTCGGAAATCTTCTGCTGGCGGCCCTCAACGGCATCTCCGCCTCCTTTGACGAGGCGGTGGCCCGGATGAGCCAGGTGCTGGCCATCACAGGCCGGGTGCTGCCGGTGACCAACGCCAACGTGGCGCTGGAGGCCACCTTTGAAAACGGGGCCCGGGTGGTGGGAGAGTCCAAGATCGCCGCCTTCAAAAAGGCACAGGACTGCCGCATCCGCCGGGTGGCGCTCCTGCCGGGCCATCCGGCGGCCCTTCCGGCCACGCTGGAGGCCATCCGGGCGGCCGACCTCATTCTGCTGGGGCCGGGAAGCCTTTACACCAGCATCATCCCCAACCTTCTGGTGGACGGGGTGGCCGAGGCCGTGTGCGCCGCCGCCGTCCCGAGGGTCTACATCTCCAACATTATGACCCAGGATGGGGAGACCGAGGGGATGACCCTCTCCGAGCACGTGGCGGCGCTGCTGGATCACGCCGGCCCCGGGCTCATCGATGTGTGTCTGGCCAACTGCGCCCCCATTCGGCCGGAGCTGCTGGAGCGCTACCGGGAGGAGGGCTCGGAGCCCATCGCCGTGGACCGGGCGGCGCTGAAGGCCCTGGGAGTGGACGTGGTGGAACGGCCCCTCGCCTCGGAGGAGTCCCCCTTTGCCCGTCACTCCATCGACCGGCTGGCCCAGGCGGTGATGGAGCTCTATGAGGACCGGGCCCACACCAAGATCTTTTGACGGCGGAGCGGGACGGCGGGATGCCGTTCCGCCCCGACTGATTCTTTGAGAGGGAGGCAACGCCATGTCTTTTTCCAGCGACGCAAAGCGGGAGCTCTGCCGTGCGCCCCTCTCCCGCCGATGCTGTGCCCAGGCGGAGTGCTACGGCATCCTCCTCTATGCCAACCGGTTCGATCGGGGGGAAGCCCGCATCGTTACTGAGTCAGCGGCGTTTGCCGCCCGGCTCCCGGCGCTGTTCAAAAAGGCCTTTCACATCACCTTCGACCGCCTCCCCGAGGCGGGGCAGGGCAAGCGCATCTTTTCTCTGACCGCGCCGGACAAGCTCTCCGCCCTCTCGGCGGCCTTTGGGTACGATCCAGGCTCCACCGTGGCCCATCACATCAACTTTGCCGTACTGGAGGAGGAGCACTGCCGCTCCGCCTTCTTCCGTGGGGCCTTTTTGGCGGGGGGATCGGTGACCGATCCGGCCAAGGGCTACCATCTGGAGCTGGCCACCTCCCACTACTCGGTGAACCGGGAGCTGCTCACCCTTCTGCGGGAGGCGGGCTTTGCCCCCAAATCCGCCGCCCGGGGGGCCAACCACATGGCCTATTTCAAGCAGAGCGAGGCCATCACCGATTTTCTCACCGCCATCGGCGCGCCGCTGGCCGCCATGGAGCTGATGAATGCCAAAGCGGAAAAGGACCTGCGGGGCGGGGTCAACCGCCGGGTGAACTGCGACGCTGCCAATCTGGACAAGGCGGTGGACGCCGCCCAGGCCCAGCTGGAGGACATCCGCCGCCTGGCCGGGCGCATGGATCTGGCTGAGCTGCCCCCCAAGCTGGCCGAGGCCGCCCGGCTCCGGATGGACAACCCGGAGATGACCCTGACCGAGCTGGCGGCTCTGTGCGAGCCGCCCATCACCAAGTCCTCCCTCAGCCACCGGCTGAAAAAGCTGGGTGAGCTGGCGGGAGAGATGTGACAGAGGTTGCGCTGACACGGAGGTGACGACGGATGAAGGTGTCCTATTTCAGCACACTATCCAGGGAAGAAATCTTTGCGCGAATCAGTGAGAAAACCAGGCCATGGTCCAGATTAGATTTATGGACGGCGCGGAATACCCGCTTTCACCGAAACCTGAAGAGCGGGGAGATCAGGCTGATTCAGACGGGTAAAATCCGTGGCTATGTGTTTGCGGACTTGACAGTGGTCCCCACAGGGAAGGGAACTGAAATCGAGGGGACCGTGAAGATTCCCCAGACCATCTACGCCGCTAATGCAGCGGTGTGCCTGATCATCTTATCCTGCATTCTTTTGACGTTTTTCTTGGGAGAGAGCATCCTGAAATTTTTTCCTTATCTTTGGCTGCCTGTTTTCTTCCTCTGGAGCACAAACCGGCTGCGCGGTCAAATCCCGGAATTGGGTGAGTTTATTCAGAAAATACTGTTCAGCTGAAAGAAGGAGGTCCCACCATGGCCTTTGCCCATCTACATATCCATACCGAGTACAGCCTTCTGGACGGGGCCTGCCGGATCCCCAAGCTGGTCCAGCGGGTCAAGGAGCTGGGTCAGACCGCCGTGGCCATCACCGACCACGGCAACATGTACGGCGTTATCGACTTTTACCGCGCCTGCAAGGCCGAAGGCATCCACCCCATCATCGGCTGCGAGGTCTATGTGGCCCCCCGCACCCGCTTCGACCGGGTGCACGAGCTGGACAGCCAGGCCCGCCACCTGATTTTGCTGTGCAAAAACGAGACCGGCTACCGCAACCTCTCCCACATGGTGAGCCAGTCCTACACCGAGGGTTTTTACATCAAGCCCCGCATCGATCTGGACTTGCTGCGGGAGCGGCACGAGGGCCTGGTCTGTCTGTCGGCCTGTCTGGCAGGGGAGCTGCCCCGGCGCATCCGCGCCGGGGACTACGCCGGGGCCAGGGCCCACGCGCTGGAAATGGATGAATTGTTCGGACGTGGGAATTACTATCTGGAGCTTCAGGACCACGCCCTGGAGGAGGACCCGGCGGTGATCGCCGGGCTGGTGCGGCTCCATGAGGAGACCGGCATCCCCCTGGCCGCCACCAACGACGCCCACTACCTCACCCGGGCCGACGCCCGCACCCAGGACATCCTCATGTGCGTCCAGACCGGCAAGACCGAGGACGATCCCGACCGGATGCGCTTTGAGACCGAGGAGTTCTATGTCAAGAGTGAATTGGAGATGGCCGCCCTCTTCCCCAAGTGGCCGGAGGCCATCGAAAACACCCAGAAGATCGCGGAGCAGTGTCAGGTGGACTTCGAGTTCGGCGTCCACCACCTGCCGGAATTCCACCTACCCGAGGGGGAGAGCGACCCGGACGCCTACTTTGAACGTCTCTGCCGGGAGGGGTTCCGGCGGCGTTACAGCGCGCCTCCCCCGGAGTATGAGACCCAGCTGGAGTACGAGATGGGGGTCATCCGGCAGATGGGCTTCGTGGACTACTTCCTCATCGTCTCCGACTTCATCGGCTTTGCCAAGTCCCACGGGATCCCTGTGGGCCCGGGCCGCGGCTCCGCCGCCGGGAGCATGGTGGCCTACTGCATGGCCATCACGGAGATCGACCCGATGAAGTACAGCCTCTTTTTCGAGCGGTTCCTGAACCCGGAGCGGGTCACCATGCCCGATATCGACGTGGATTTCTGTATCCGCCGCCGGGGCGAGGTCATCGAGTACGTCCAGGAGAAATACGGCGCCGACCACGTGGCCCAGATCGTGACCTTCGGCACCATGGCCGCCCGGGGGGCGATCCGGGACGTGGGCCGGGTGCTGAACCTGCCCTACGACCGGGTGGATCAGATCGCCAAGCAGGTGCCCACCACCCCCCACATCACCCTGGAGGAGGCCCTCAAGCTCTCCAAGCCCCTCAAGGAGCTCTACGACGGCGATGAGCAGGTGAAGCTGCTCATCGACACTGCCCGGGCCATCGAGGGGATGCCTCGCCACGCCTCCACCCACGCCGCCGGGGTGGTCATCACCCGCCTGCCGGTGGCCGACTACGTCCCGCTGGCCAAAAACGACGAATCGGTTGTGACCCAGTTCCAGATGACGGTGCTGGAGGAGCTGGGCCTTTTGAAGATGGACTTTCTGGGCCTTCGGAACCTCACGGTGCTGGACGACGCGGTGAAGCTGGTGCGGAAAAGCAGGCCGGATTTCACGCTCGACGACATCCCGGACGGGGACGCCGGGGTCTACCGGATGCTCTCGGAGGGACGCACCTCAGGGGTGTTCCAGATGGAGTCGGCGGGGATGACCGGGGTGTGCGTGGGGCTCAAGCCCAAGGACATCGAGGACATCACCGCCATCATCGCCCTCTACCGTCCCGGCCCCATGGACTCCATTCCCCGGTTCATCGCCTGCAAGCAGGATCCCCGGCTCATCCGGTACAAGCATCCCTTGCTGAAGCCCATCCTGTCGGTGACGTACGGCTGCATCGTGTATCAGGAGCAGGTCATCGAGATCTTCCGCAAGCTGGCGGGGTATACCCTGGGCCAGGCCGACATGGTGCGCCGGGCCATCTCCAAGAAGAAGGCCAAGGAGATCGAAAAGGAGCGCCACGCCTTCATCTACGGCGACGCCGAACGGGGGATCGCCGGGTGTATCGCGGGCGGGATCCCCGAGCAGACCGGCCAGGATATCTACGACGAGATCTTCGATTTTGCCAACTACGCCTTCAACAGGGCCCACGCTGTGTCCTACGCCGTGGTGGCTTATCAGACCGCGTGGTTCAAATACCACTACACGAAGGAGTACATGGCCGCCCTGCTGACCTCCGTCCTGGATTCCAGCGAAAAGGTGGCCGAGTACATCGGAGAGTGCCGGAACTGCGGCATCCAGCTGCTGCCCCCCGACGTGAATCAGTCGGAGACCGACTTCACCGTGGCGGCGGACGGGCTCCGTTTCGGCCTGGCGGCGGTGAAGGGCGTGGGCCGTGGGTTTGCCGTGCAGCTTCTGGGCGAGCGGGAGAAGAACGGCCCCTTCGCCTCCTTCCCGGACTTCTGCGCCCGGATGTTCGGGATGGACTGCAACAAGCGGGTGGTGGAGAACCTCATCCGCTGCGGGGCCTTTGACAGCCTGGGCGCCCGCCGCTCCCAGCTTCTGGCGGTGAGCGAGCAGGTGATGGACACCGTGGCCAAGAGCCGGAGAAACACCCTGGAGGGACAGTACGACCTCTTTGGCGGTGGAGAGGAGGGCCCCGGGCCCGCGCCCCAGGTCGTCCTGCCGGGCATCCCGGAGTTCACCCGGCAGGAGCTGATGAAGATGGAGAAGGAGACCACGGGGCTCTACCTCACCGGCCACCCCATGGATGAGTACCGGGCCCAGGTCAAGCGGCTGAGGGCCGCCTCCATAGGGGCCATCCTGGCCGACTTCGACCAGCCGGAGGGGCCCCGGACCTACCGGGACGGCCAGAGGGTGACCCTGGCGGGGGTGGTGACCGCCTCCAAGACCAAGACCACCAAAAACAATACGCTCATGGCCTATGTGGGGCTGGAGGACGACACGGGGGCCATGGAGATGCTGGTTTTCTCCCGGACACTGGGAGAGTGCGGCCCCTATTTGAAGGAGGGGATGGCTCTCCTGGCGGAGGGACGGCTCTCCGTTCGGGACGAGAAGGCCCCCCAGCTCATGTGCGACCGGGCCCGCCCGCTGGCGGGGGAGGGGGAGACGGCGGAGCCTTCGGACGGCGCGTCGGCGCCCCGGCCCATCCCGGAAAACAGCAGGCTCTATGTCAAGCTGCCCACGGCGGAGGACCCCCGGATGCGAAAGCTCGGCCTGATCCTCAACATGTTTCCCGGAAATCAGCAGATCGTTCTCTACTGCGCCGATACCCGCAAGCGGCTGGGAGCGGCCGCCCAGATCCACCCGGCACTGGTGGCTGAACTCCGGGAGCTTTTCGGCGGGGAGAATGTGGTCGTCAAATGAACAGGCCCATCGGAAAGGAGGTATCTGCATGACGCTGAAAAAACTCTCATCCTATCTCTTTCATCGGACGGTTCTGGTGGCGGTCCTTCTGCTGATCCAGATCGGGCTGCTGGTGGCCATGATTCTGCGGTTTTCCGATTACTTCGTCTATTTCTACTTCATCTGTGTGGCGCTTTCGGTGCTGGCGGTGCTCCATATCATCAACAGCCGGGGGGACCCGGGGTACAAAATCGCGTGGCTGGTGCCCATCCTGCTGGTGCCGGTGTTCGGAGGGCTGGTCTATCTGCTGTGCGGCGGCAATCGGCTTTCCGCCCGGGTGCAGCGGAAGATGGAAGGGATGGACCGGCGGCTGGTGGAGGTGCTGGGGCCGGACCGGAAGGCGGAATCACTGGCTCCCTTCGGCCAAGACGCGGTGAATCAGTCCCACTATCTGGAGGAGTATGCCCACTGTCCACTCTACACCAACACCTTTACCCGCTACTTTGCGCTGGGCGACGATGTGATGGAGCCCATGCTGGAGGAACTGCGGAAGGCGGAGCACTATATCTTTCTGGAATATTTTATCATTACGCCCGGAAAGCTCTGGGACGCCGTCCTGGAGATTTTGGAGGAGAAGGTCCGTCAGGGAGTGGATGTGCGGGTCATCTACGACGATGTGGGGACGCTGTATACCCTTCCCAAAACCTACGACAAAGAGCTGGAGGCCAAGGGCATCCGCTGCCGGGTGTTCAACCGGTTCGTGCCGGTGCTGTCGGTGCGGCTCAACAACCGGGACCACCGGAAGTTCTGTATTGTGGACGGCCATACCGCTTTCACAGGGGGCATCAATCTGGCCGACGAGTATGTCAACAAAGTGGTTCGCTATGGCCGCTGGAAGGACAGCGCCATTCTGCTGAAGGGAGAGGGCGCCTGGTCCATGACAGTGATGTTCCTCACCATGTGGGAGTATATCAGCGGCAGGACGGAGGACTACGCCGCCTACCGGCCCGCGTCTCTGCCCGTCCAGGCGGAGCTGGGGGCCGGACACTGGGTTCAGCCTTATGCGGACAGCCCTCTGGACGGGGAGCCGGTGGGGGAGACGGTGTATCTGAACCTCATTACCAAGGCCAAGCGGTATGTCTATCTCATGACCCCCTACCTTATCATCAGCGACAGCGTCACCACCGCCCTGTGCAACGCAGCCAAGAGCGGAGTGGATGTGCGCATTTTGACCCCCCATATCCCGGACAAGAAGATCATCTTCGAGGTCACCCGGGCCCATTACCCGCCGCTCCTGGAGGCGGGGGTGCGAATTTTTGAGTACACCCCCGGCTTCCTCCACGCCAAGAATTTTGCGGTGGACGACCAGTACGCCACGGTCGGATCCATCAACATGGATTACCGGAGTATGTTCCTCCACTTTGAGGACGGCGTTTGGCTGTGCGGCGATCCCACGGTACTGGACGTCAAGCGGGATTTCCTGGAGACACAGGCCATCAGTGAGGAAATCACGCTGGAGGCGGTGCGCCGTCATCCCTGGCCGCGGCAGCTTCTGCGCTCCATCCTGCGGATGTTTGCACCTCTCATGTGAAAGGAAAAATGTATGACGCTGACAACGGAACGCCTGGAACTGCAACTCCTCTCCGGAGAACAGCTCGGGTTGTGGACCGAGGATCTGCCCGCCCTGAAGGGGGAGCTGGACTGCGCCTATTGTGCAGAGCCGATGGAGGATGGGTTTCGCACCATTGTGGAGGGGCAGGGAAAAAAGACCTTGGCCGATCCGCAAAATACCGTTTGGCACAGCTTTTGGTTCCTGATCCGGCGGAGCGACCGCATCGTGGTGGGTTCGGCCGATTTCAAGAATGTGCCGGACGAGGACGGCGCAGTGGAGCTGGGTTACGGACTGGGGAAGAACTATGAGGGCCGCGGGTATATGACCGAAGCGGCCCGAGCCATGTGCGGCTGGGCCCTGTCCCAGCCCGGAGTGACCTCGGTAGTGGCGGAGACCAAGCGGGACAACCGGCCGTCCCAGCGTATTCTGAGCCGATGCGGGTTCCGCCTGGAGCGTGAGGAGGGGACCCTGTGGTGGAGGCTCACAGAGCTTGAAAAGGAAATCAGCGGATAAAAGACCGCCCTTGTCCAGATGGACAAGGGCGGTCTTTTATGGATGAAATCAGCCGAACAGGACGGCGGCCTCTTTTGCCATGCGCTCGCCGTAGAGTTCAAAGGTCTCCCGGTATTCTTCCAGATGGCCGGCCACGGCCACAGGGCCAAGATGGATGACAGGTTTTCCATAGGCCCCGCCCCCGGAATAGGTGAGCATACCCAGCACCATCAGGTGGTCCAGGATAAGCCGGATGGCCAGATCTCCGCCGCCGTGGACGTAATTTGCGGTGGCGAAAGCGCCGCCCAGTTTACCGGCCAGGCCTAATTTCCTGGCACAGTTATCCAGCCAGATCTTGGTTTCTCCGCTGACGCTGGCCAGGTAAGTGGGAGAGCCCAGCACGACCCCGCAGCTCTCTTTGATCCAGGCCTCGTCGACCCCGTCGATGGGGAAGGCCTTTGCCGCTACCCCGGCAACGCGCTCCATGCCAGTGACAATAGCCTCAGCCATCTCTTTGGTGTTTCCGGTCTTGGAATGATATACGACAGACAATTTCATGGCGATGCCTCCTGCTTTTGTAATTCGATATAAAAAAATGACTTGCTCTTTTTCCGCTATCTGATAAGATCATAGTACCGACTGAGGAAAAAAGCAAGAACTGAGATTTTTGAAACTAGGTGAGGGAAAAATGACCAGCTTTGAATCATGTGACCGCCCTTTTTGTCCCTGCATGGAGCCGTGTCCCATCCGGCATGCGCTGGATATTCTTGGTGGAAAGTGGAAGATGCCCATTTGGTGCGCACTGAAGAAAGACGGCCCGACCCGCTACAATGAGTTGAAGCGGAAGATCAATGGGATCACCAACACGATGCTGGCCAGTTCTTTGAAAGAGATGGAGCGAGCCGGACTGGTGGTCCGCACACAGTATCTGGAGATGCCCGTTCGGGTCGAGTATGCTTTGACCGAGAGAAGCGACGCACTTGCCCCTGCCATTGAGATTCTCGCCGCCTGGGGGAGGGAAACCCTTTTGAATCCTTCGGACTGAGCTCCGGGGCGAACAGAGCCGCACCCTTTTGCCCGCCGGTCATACAATGGGATTGGAAGGCCCAGCCTTTCCCCAATTTGATTCGGGAGGTAACCAACATGCCTGAAAAGGTCATGCCCGGCCCTGTCTCGGATGCCGCGGGCATTCGTGAGGCCGTATGTGTACACACCAAGAAGATCATCGACGCATGCCGTGATAAGGATTGTATCGAAGATCTTCGCGTCTATCTCACCCAGAGCTCCCAGTGCGCCATCGACCGCGCCATCAGCGTGAAGGCCGGCAAAGCGGAGCTCATCTACGTCGCCACCGATGTGGAGCCCATCAGCTTTAACCGGGGCTTCTATACGGTGGATGTGCGCTACTTCTACCGCATCACCGCGGATGCCTTTGTGGGGGCGGCCCGCCCTGTGGAGGTCTGCGGCCTGGCTGTCTTTGACAAGCGGGTCATTCTCTTTGGCAGCGAGGGCACCTCCAAGACTTTCTCCTCGGAGACTGTCATGGAGGGCGGGGACATTCCCACGCTGCCCCGCGCCAACCAGCCCACCGCCGTGGTGGAGGCCGTTGATCCCCTGGTCCTTGGCCTGAAGCTGGTAGATCCCTGCGAGTGCCGTCCCTGCGACTGCGAGCTCACCGACGTGCCGCCCTGCATCTGCGCCTGCTTCGGCAGTGAGCTGTGCTTCTGCGGCGAGGGCAAGCGGCTCTATGTCTCCCTTGGCCAGTTCTCCCTCATCCGCCTGGAGCGCGATACCCAGCTTCTCATTCCGGTCTACGACTATTGTATGCCGGAAAAGGAGTGCACCTGCGACGGCGGCAGCTGCGAGGATGATCCCTGCGAGATCTTCCGCCATGTCAAGTTCCCCGTCAACGAGTTCTTCCCGCCCAATCATATTCCCGGCCAGAGCGGCGGCTGCGGCTGCTGCGGCTGATCCCCGGCAATCGGATGGAGGAGCACAGATTTCTGTGCTCCTCCATCGCGCTAAACCAGTGCAGAAACCCCGCAATCCTTTGATACAACAAGGATTGCGGGGTTTCTGATTTTGGAGCAGGTGACGGGAATCGAACCCGCGTGTTCAGCTTGGGAAGCTGACATTCTACCATTGAACTACACCTGCGTTGTGGAGAAAAGCCCCGCGGCTCACAGCCGTGAGGCTCTCTCACATTTGGTCCGAGTGACTGGATTCGAACCAGCGGCCTCTTGAACCCCATTCAAGCGCGATACCAAACTTCGCCACACCCGGATATTCATTTCTGCGCCCCAAAGCGCTTAATTATATTATCATAGCCACTGCAAAAAGGCAAGCCTTTTTTGAAAAAAAATTGCCTGTTTCTGAAAAAGGCGGAGATATCTTGCAATCTCATCAAAAATATGGTTAGATAGGCGTATACGATCCACAGAATGGGGGAAAACCTATGTTTAACTTTCTCCAGTCCTACAAAGAGGAGAAAAGGGAAATCAGCCGCCTGCTGGATGATGCGTATGCCAGAGGGCTGCCGGCCTATCAGCGGGAAATGGGAGCGCTCCTGGATGAGGCCGAGGCCTCGGGCAAGACAGATCTTTCTCAGGAGGCAAAGGCCATCATGAACCGCTATCTGGAGCGGATCGGGGTGACGGTGGACGGCGCGATCCGCAAGGCGGAAAATGAGGAGATCCGGTCGCGCTACAACGCGGCCAAAGCGGATCACAGCTTGGCGGGTGGATTTTTTCAGGAGGATGGGACGGCGCTGGGGGCAGGGAATCTGTTCCAGTTGCTTTATTACGCATACACGGGGAAAAAGGCCGGAGGAAAAGATATTCAGCGGCAGGACTTTCTGCTGGGGGCCTATGTGGACCGGGCGCTGAACAAACTCCAGCGGCCAGTCTGAACGGAGGAACGGAAACTGCATGGAACATGATTGCTGCTGCCATGAACACGGCTGCGGAGGCTGCGGGCGCCATGCGCCGGTAGAGATCACACTCAGCCGTGCGGAGGCCGCGCTGCTGGCCCGGTTTGCCCAGTGCCCCTACCTTCCGCTGGCGCGGTTCCTCGCCCGCTCTTCTCGGGAGGACGAGCTGGAGGCGGTGGGGCTGTCCGCTGTCTTTCTGGAAGACGGCGCGGGTGACGATCAGGTGAAAGAGACCGGAAGGCTTCTGGAGCGCCTGGAGTCGCTGGGCCTGATCACGCTGGATTACGATATTCCCCTGTCCAACTACGATTACGCGGATTACGAGGTGTCCAGCCTTTATGCCCGTTTTCGGGAGACGGTGGCCGAAGGGGCCGCGCGCCCCGGCTTCCTTTTTGATACGCCGGATCTGCAAAAGGGGAGTATGGCGCTGACCGACCTTGGCCGTGCGGTACTGGAGCAGATCTGATCCTGTGGGGAAAACGCCGCTCTTTGGCACAGTATATGTCTGTGCCGGAGAGCGGTGTTGATTTTTCTGAGGCCTCACGGACGACTGGAAATGTTTGAGAGAAAGGCCGATTTTCTCACACGAAAATGTCAATAGTAAATGCGAAAAAAATATAAAAAAATATATTTGACTAAAACCCAAGGGCGGCGACGCACTCTTGAAACAGGATTTCGGACGTTCTCCACCCCAAGATTTCACGGGGATAATTGTTCACCCACTCTTCGACTTCCTTTACCGCCGCCGCGGTGACTTTTCCGAAATCTGTTCCCTTTGGGTACTTCCGCCGAATCATTTTGTTCTGACATTCATTTGAACCCCGTTCAAAACTGCTGTACGGGTGGCAATAGTAAAACTTCGTTCGCTTGCCCTTTCTGATTGCGGACCGCTCCAGCCGCTCAACGTCGGCGAATTCTCCGCCGTTGTCAACGGTGATCGTCTTGAAGATCAAGCGGAAGCGCGCCCCGAATCGGCGTTCTATACGATCAAGCGCCCGCACGGTGCTTTCTGCCGTTCTGTCCGGCATTTTCTCTATAATTTCTTTACGGGTCAATCGCTCTGTCAGCACCAGCAGGGCCTTTGACCCCTTTTTCTTTGAATATACGGTGTCCATTTCCCAATGCCCGAACGTGGTTCGGCTGTCAACCTCCGCTGGGCGCTTCTCTATGCTTTCGCCGCGGGGCGGGCGCTTCATGGTCTTTACCTTGTGATACTGCCGCTTCCGTTTCGGCTTTTCCGGCAAGTCTTTATTTGTGATCGTCAGGAAAACGCCCTTTGAAATGTAACTGTAAAGGGTGCTTACGCAAATACTTGTTTTGAATTGCTTTCCCTCCAGCTTCGCGTCAGCAAGGGCGGCGGCGGGCGAACGATCTTCGTTCAGAATCTTATTTTCGATGTAGCCCGCAAATTCAAAGTCGTTTCCGATTTTCAGCGGCGCGCCTTTCGCGGCGAGGTTGTCCCGATACCGCTTTTCTGCTCCGTCCGGGTTATACCGTTCTTCTTCAATCCACGTGTCGCCGTCCAGATGGACCCAACGGGCGCGCTTAATCTCGCGGTAAACCGTGCTGATATGCACGTGAAGTTCTGCGGCAATCTCTTTCTTTGAACAATGCGAATTCAACATAGCTTCGATTTTATAACGGTCTGTTTTGCTCAAATGGCTGTAATAATGTCCCATGCTATACCCTCCGAAAGCAAAACCCGCCCTTGCGTAATGCAAAGGCGGGTTTGTGCGTTATTGCTGGACGCGGTGTACCCGCAAAGCCATTTTAACAAATTTATTATACTAACGCAAGTATATTATTTATCGTCTTGCCCTGTCAGCCATTCCATAGACACGCCTAAAACCCGCGAAAGCACAACGAGTTCGTAATCTGTCACGAATCGCGTTCCGATTTCAATTCGGCTTACGCTGTCCCGCTCCATCGTTACGCCCTCGATCTGCAACCGGGCGGCGAGGTCCTCTTGTGTAATTTTGCGGCGGGCGCGGGCTTCTTTTACGCGGTCCCCGCAAAGATTCTTCCGGCCTTTATAGTCGTATATCTTCATCGGCGTTCCTCCCTTTGTGTTAAAGGTCTGCATTTTTCTTGACTTTAACACGCAAAGCACGCATAATTGTGTTAAAGGTCAGAACCCTAGCATTTTCAAGCGGTTCAGCCTTTGAAAAAACACAAAGCCGCCCGGTTTCGGACGGCGGAACGGAGGATTTATGAAACGCTTTCTTTCCCTTTGTCTTGCGGCCTGCCTTGCGTTATCTCTCGCGGGGTGTGGCGGCGGGCTGGTCGATCTTGACACGCCCAAATCGAAAGAGTTGTCCGCGCAGTATGATTATTACGCGGATTCCATGAACACAATTCGGGCTGATATGAAGATCACCCCCGAACAGGCCGACGAGGTATTTATAATTCTTGTGTCCTGCGGCCTTGATGAAAAAATTACCAGCATATATGAGAACGGCGGCGTTTATACGGTTAATTTCGGCGGCGATTCTCTCGACGTTACGTTGAACGGCGGCGCGGTTGATACGGTCCAGCAGGGGCAAGACACGCTTTACCCGGAATTCTCAAAGCACAATGTTTTGATGGACTATGATTTGATCGTAAAAGATGTTAAAAGCGGCTCCGGCGACGTGATCGGCGAATATGCTTATATTCGCATTATGAAAAAACAGCTTGAAGAGATCACGGAGGAAAATTATAAAGAGTTTGCCGAATCTGTCGTGAAAGACAGCGGTTACAACTGGGTGTCGATTCTCTGCGACGACGGCACGGGAATTTGTTTCCCCGGCTCTATGTATTATGTCGCCGATTATGGCAAGCAGGACGCGGACGGCTCCATTTTGGAAAGCTACGGAACAATTACGCTGAACGAAAGCGGCGGTTATACTTACGATAAAGCCGAATAACAGGAAAGCAAAGCGGCGGGCGCAAAGGCCCGCCGCTTTTTTGCTTATTGAGCGCCCGCCGCCGTATCAAGCGTCGTTTCAATCCATTCATTCAAGGACATTCCCGCCGCTTCCGCCGCGGCCTGATACTTCGCCTTTTTGCCTTTCTTTACAGACGGGTAAAGACGATCATAATTGTTTTCATTGTACCGCCTTTTTGCGTCCGTCGCGGTCTTTCCGCGGGGCGTTTCGTATTTTCCGGGCATTTGAACCCCTCCTTTTCTGCTCTTTATTTTACCACGGCGTTTATACTAACGCAAGTATAAATATTGCATATACTAACGCAAGTATATTTGTTCACTTTGCCGATTGACGATATACTAACGTTAGTATATAATAATAATCAGAAAGAGGGAAACAAAGCCGCCCGGTTGCCGGGGCGTAAAGTTCGGCAACGGCCAACCTTACGGGCCGACACGAAAAGGGGGCCGACACGGTAAACGACAACACTTCAACCTCGGTTTAATATATGGGAGGTAATCAAATGAAAAAGTTTGAAATCGGCAAGGAATATTTCGATCACAGCATTTGCAATTACGATTGCGTGTTTACTATCAAGATTGTCAAGCGTACCGAAAAAAACCGTGACTTTTGAGCGGAACGGCAAAACTCGCCGGGCAAAGCTGTTCAGCGACGAACGCGGCGAATATATCATTCCTGACCGCTATTCTATGGCCCCCGTTTTCCGCGCTGAATGTGAGGTTCAGCCGGAAGAGGAACCCGCCGCGGAAGAATCCGCACCCGCTCCCACGGAGGACGCGGCCCGCTCGATCAGCTTTGACATTGACCAGCCCGCCGACGAAAGCGCGGTTGTTGTTATGGTCGGCCAGCGCGTCGAATGCGTGTGCGGCGCTTGCTATCCCGTTCAGGCCGGAACCGTGATCGGCTTTGAATCTTCCCCGGCAACCCGTTTCTTTCCCTCTTGCGTGTATGCCGTGATTCGTTGGGAGGACCGCCCGGCGGTCCCCGAACGGGTCCGCCTGTCCGATATTCACCGCCGCGGCTGGCGGTCTGCGAACGGCTCCCCGCTGGGTGTGTTCGTAACTGGATAATTTACCGGGGCGGCGTGGACCCGCCGCCCCTCTTCATGGAGGGTTTCAAATGTGGATTGATTGTTATACACTACCCAAAGATCAGGGGATTTGCTGTGAACATTGCGGCACGTACATTCGCAACGTTTTTGTTCTCCACTTCGACGACGGTTTTTCTTTGAAATGCGGTGTCGAATGCTTCAACAAGCTTATAAAGAAAACCAATTTAACCCAATACGGCGCAAAGCTGTTAAAGAAGCAGGCGGACCGTATAAAGGCATTTAACGAAATGCGCGATAACTGGACCCGTTGGCAAACCCCGGAAGAAGCGGAATCCGACGGCTGTTTTCAGCGTATCGAGGACCCGGACAAGCCCGGATTGTGGCGCATTCGTACACAAGCAGAGTTTGAAGAAGAAAGGGCGTTTATGCTAAATAATCTTATTCCGTACAGGATCAGCGAAATTCAAGCGGAAACAAAAGCCCGCTTCAAAAACGTTCGTGTTAAGTCTGATTGATCGACGCGCCGCCGAACCTCCCACGGCGGCGCAAATTTCTTGAAAAACTTTGCTTTTTCCTCTTGACAATATACTAACGTTAGTATATAATAAGAGACAGAAAGGGGGTGAAACGGTGAAGAAGAAAAAGAAAAAGCCTACGAAATCGCGGATTGATGTTCGCACCATCATTGTTTCCGCAATCGTAGACTTTTTGGTGGGGCTTGCGCTACTGCTGATCGACAAGCACACGTAAGCTAACCCCGTATTCTATGGGCGGGTTCACCGCCCACCCATAGAATACACTTTTTCTTCCGATCTGTCAATTATGCTTGTAAAACTCGCAATATTCCTAATTGCCGCCGCCGGGGTCAAACTTATTGTTTCCGCTGTCATTTATTTTAACCGAAAGAGAAAGGACAATCACGATGAAGAAAGGTGAATATGTATATACCCCGCGTTTCTGCTCCGTAATGATTGAAAAGGTATTTAGAAGTCTTGAAACTGCGGTAAAATACGGATTTGTTGAACCCACGTACTATAACAACCCCGAATATTCCGTTTTTGGAAAGCATATCGGGAAAGATACCATGATTTTTGCCGCCGTAAAGAAATGACCGCAATAGAAAAAGCCCGCCGGGACCCCGGCGGGCTTGTGTTTTTGTCCGAATCGGACGGTTTTTAATTTTTCGCGGGTTCGGCTGCGCCCTCCGCCAGCGTTGCTTCCACGCCGACGGCCAGCAGGTTTTCCACGGTCGGCGCTTCGATGTAGCCTTTCAAATTGTCGTTCGCGCCCCACGCCTTTTTTGCTTCCTCCAGCGCGGCTTCAATCATGTTCGCAATGTCCTTTTCGGTGAAAAGCAGTTTCAGCACCGCGGGGATTCTCTGATAAATCCAGTCCGCAACGGCGGCAAACTTCAGCGAACCCGTGCCGCCGCCGAATTGCTTTTCGGCCTGCGTTACGAGGTTGAACAGGATTTTTTCAAGAATCTTCGTTTCGCCGCGCTTGATAAGAACGACGATCACCACAAGGAACGCGAGGACAACCAGCACGCTGTCCCAATTCGCCGCAAGAAACGCAAGAATGTTCATGTCTTTTTCTCCTTTCAGCCCACGACGGAACAGGCGGATTCAGGGACCCAGCCCAGCCCGTCAATGTGTACGCCGCATTTGCGGCCCGGATAGTAATATTTGACCGTGTACGTGCCGTTCACGGTCTTTCCCTGCCCGTTTCCGTTGCTGTCCCGGTACAGGGGGCCGGAATACTTCACCCGCGCGCCGACGCGCATTTTCGGGGCCGTTGTGGTCCCGCTCCCGCCGGGCGTGGTGCTGACAGCCTGCACGTCCGCCGCGTCAACCCATCCGTAAACGGTGGACCCGCCGCCGCTCTGCTTGATAAGGTGGTACGGGTGCTTCGCTCCCTTTGATACCGCCGTAACCTTTGCCGTTCCCGGCTTGCAGGCGGGGCCGCTGGCGGCGTTCGCGCTGGTGTAGTGTTTACTGCCCGTGAAGCGCACCACGTCGCCCACGGCGAACGCAAGCGCGCCGGAGGTATCGGAGGACCCGCCGGACGTTCCGGCCTGTCCTGCGCCGCTCTGCGCGCCCTGCTGGGGCGTTTCGGCGGTGTCGTAGGTGATATACGGTAATTTACCGTGCTTTGTCCATCTGCGCCCGTTCATGCCGGAGATTGCGCCGATATTCAGGCACGCCGTAACCTGCACACAGTTCTTGAAAACAGGGGTGCATTCAATCACCTTTCCGCCGCCGATATATACGCCGATATGCCCGGACAGCCACACCGCTTCGCCGGGAACGATCTTCCCGAAATCGGTTGAAACGTCCTTGCATACCTGAATCATGGAATCGGCCCCAATGTCGGTAACGCCGTTGACGGCATAGCCCGCGCCGCCGTAGGTTTTGGACGCGTCGCCGCTCCATCCCCAAAGAACGCCCTTGATAAGACAAACGCAATCGAACCCGAAAACGGGCGGATTCTGATTTGCCGCGGCCTTAATCATTGCCGTTCGCGCGGTCTGCTTGTTGTAACTGTGGTTCGTGCAATACCGGGACACGTTCGCCCCGGTCAAGGGCGCGCCGAAACAGCCCATGACATACAGGGTTTTGTAATTGTCCACGATGTTCTGCAACTTCTTGATGAATTCAGACGCTTTCATTTTGCCCGCTCCTTTCGCGTCTACGGGGCTTTGCGCCCCGGTGGTGATATTTGACCCGCCGGACGTTCCGGCCTGTCCTGCGCCGTCGTAGGCGGTCAGGCCGTAAGATTCGATAATCTGAATCAGCTTGTCCGCGTAATTCGGGTCCGTGGCATAGCCCGCGGCCTTGATAGCCCGGCACGCGGCCTTATAGTCTCGCTCCCCGATAACGGCTTTGTAGCGTGTGGCCCCGGTCAGCAACGCCGAATGATCGGCGACGCTATCCGCCCAGCTATCGTAGGCCCGAAACAGGGCGGTTACGGTGGTAAAGGTCGCGCCGTCGTAACATTCCTGTGTCTGTGCGCTGTAAACCTTTCCTTTCCAGCTTGCCCCGGCCTTAATGCCGAAAAGGGCGTTTGCTTTGACGGTCAAGCCGGATTTTCCCCATCCGCTTTCAAGGATTGCTTGCGCAATCGTAAGGGACGCGAGAACGCCGCTTTTCTGCATATCGGCGGCGGCAAGGTTGCCCACCCGCTCGATGAAATCTTTCTGTTCTTTTGTGATTGCCATTGTTTGACCTCCGCTTATGGCTGAATGTTGTTCAGGTCAACGGGCATTCCCTCCGTTGCTTCCGGGTTCGCCTTTTTGATCTTCACAACGTTTTCGCATTTTGCTTTCCACGAATAAAAGCCGATCACCGTTGCCGTGGGCGCGCCGACGTAGGTTAGAAACACCCCAAGTTGCGACGGGTCAATGACAACAGCCCGAACGCCCACGACGAACCCGCCGAAATAGGTTAAGAGAACCGCCCAAAGAACAAGCTTTGAACACTCGATCTTCGGGCGGTTTTTCTCTTTATTCTCTTTACGGCGGCGGGGCTTCCGGCCCCCGAACAGCAAAACGGCGGCAAGCCCGCCGATCAGCCCGGCGGCGGCGCTTAATAGATAGCCCATGCCGCGCCGCCTTTCTTATTCGTCCGGGTGGTCCGTGTGGTCCGTGATGTTCTCCAGCCGATCAATGCGCTTGTGTGCCTGCTTCGCGGATTGTTCAACCGCCGTAAGCCGGGAAATAAAGTCGGTGTTCGTCTTTCTCTGCTCCCGCTGTTCGGCTTTGATGTCGTCGATTCCGCCTTTGATATAGCCTATTTCCGTAAGAACGGTCGCGTCCTGCTTCGCGTCCGCGGTGGTGTCGCTCTTCTTATTCCGCGTAAAGGTGGCATAGCCGAACACGATTGCACAAATCGGGCTTAAAATCCCGATAATGGTTATGAAATCTTGCATTCCCTGTTACCTCCCATGAAAGAAATCCCCGTAAACGCTTTTCAGCGAATACGGGGTATCGGGAGGTTTGCCGCCCCTCCCATACACGGTGGAATCATAAGCCCAAATCAGCCAGCGGGCGGTGTCCTCCGCCCATATCGCAAGGGGCATAATAAAGAACCAAAGCAGGCCGAACGCCGGGCAAATCTGCCCCAGCACGTTGCCGGGCTGATTGCTGTAATCCCAAACGTTCAGGCCCAGCCATAGGTTCAGCACGCACCCGCTCACAAATTCCACGGCAAGGACGATCAGCGCGCCGATTACCGCTTGCAGGACAACCGGGGCGCGGTAGAACCGGGGAATTTGATTGATCGCCCCCACAAGGACCCCGCACAAGCCGCCGACGATCAGCATAGAGGGGTGGGACCTGCCGCGGAACAGCACTTCGAGGGCGACATATACCATTCCCAGCGCGGCCCAAAGCGTCAAAATCCGTTTCATGCTTCACCACCGCCCGCCGCTTCGATGATCGCCGCCATGCTTGCCGCAAGGTCGGCGGGAAGTTCTGCGCCGTAGGTGATCGCCGGGAGTTCGTCAAGCCCGGCCCGCTTAATCCACGCGTTCACGTGGTTGCAGTATGTCCGATGGTAAAAAACGTGTGCGGTCGCGGCCTGCGCCAGCACGGTGAATTCCTCCGCCGGGTACATTCGGCAAAGTTCGCCGTCGGCGTGGTACGGGACCGCCGCCGCGCCCTCTTTTACCACCTGCGCTTGTGCCAGCAACTCCGTTTGATCGTGTTCGGTCAAACTGTAATGCGAACCGTTCACGTCAATTCCGGCATAGATCGCCGCGGAACACTCCGCGCCGATCTCCTGTTTCTTTACCGCCCGGACCTGTTCAACGTCGTTCCAGTCGGCGGGCGGCTGAATTCCCAGCCGCTCCAGCCGCATATTACGAATGCTATCTTCTCTGTGCTGTACGCTCATTCAAAATTACCTCCCACGGAAGAAATAAAGCAATCGCCCGTCGCGTCGTTACGCTTCACCTTGATTCGGAAGTTATAGCCCCACGCGTCAGCCGTCTTTGTGGTGTTGGAAAGGAAAAATTTGCTCCCGCTGGTGACGGCCTGCGTCACGTCCTCCCATGTGGGGGAAGCGTCGTTGCCGTTGTTGCACACTTCAACGGTGAACGTTGCCCCCGCCGGAATCTGCCGGGTGACGCTCATAATTGCTTTTGTAATCATGTCGTCGGCGGCAAGCGGGGTCGCAAGGGTCAATTCAATTTCGGTTTCGTTCTTCGTGAACGTATAGGTCCGGGTGGCGGTGCCGCCGTAATCGTCCGTCGCGGTGATCGTCAGGGTGTGGGACCCATTCAACAGCTTCACCCATTCCGCCGCGGTGACGTTGAACGAATAGCTTTGCCCGCTGGTTGCGGTGAAGCTTCGTTTTTCCGTGCCGTCGATCTTCTCGACAACCGTTACCGTCTGCCCGCTGTCCGGGTCGGTCACAACGTAGGCTTGCGCAAACGCCCCGGTCTTTGTGCCGAGGTCCGAATCTGCGCCGTCGATGGTGGGGGCGGTGTTGTTGATTACGGTTCGGGTCGCGCTGGTGGTGTACGCCGATTCTGCGCCCGCGCTGTCGTAAGCCTTGACCCTGTACGCAATGCTTGTCCAGCCCTTTGTGATCGCGTCGGTGTACGTCCTGTTGATTCCCTTGTAAACCTGCGCCCACGAACCCCCGTCGTACTGCCTTTCGAGGGTGTAGCCGGAAAGGTTGCCATCTTCATCCGTGGCGGCTCCCCAAGTCACGGTCAGGCTTTCGCCGCCGCGGACGCTGGTCGGAACGTCGATACTTGCAGGGGCAGAGGGGGCGCGGTTCCAAATGATGGTGTATGCACCGTCCGAATCTGCGGTATCAGATACCAAGATTGAAGAGGACAAATTACAAAGCGGGCGAACGCCGTCGTTGCCGCTGTACGCGCTGTCGCGGTTCAACGCGCCGGAGGAATAGACGCTGCGGACGCTGCACGAGTTGGACGCGTAAGCGTCGGCAAGCCACCACCACCAAGCTTGCGTTGCCGACAAACTGGATGATGTGTATTCGCTCTTGCTGACAGCTTCCGCCGTGGGGTACGCAAGACGGGAATTGTTGTCGCTGAACAAGGCCAGCTTGCTTCCCGCGGTCACGTCGCCCGACAAGCCAACTTCCGTACAGGTGGCAAGGAAAATCTTGTCAACGCAAGATTCGGTGCCGCCGCCGTCCACGGAAGCTTTGCCGACGGTGTGCGTTGTGGAAAGCAGGGCCGCAACAAAGTTCGTAGAGAACCCGGCAAGGAAGCCCGCTTCCGCGTCGTATTCGTTGTAGTTGCTCCAAACGTTGGCATTCGTGGGGGGCGCGTCCGCGCTGTGCTGTGCGCTGTACCATGCGCCCGCTGACGCGCCGCTATTCAGCCATTGCCGAATATTTGAATAAATCCATCGGTTATTACCATAGGATTTGCGGTTGCTGTCGCTGTTGCCGGATTCGATAGCGTCAAAGCATTTCAGCGAAATAATTTTTTCCGTAATTAGCGTCACGGACCTGGAGGGATAACCCGCGTGGCCTTTGTCGGCAATTTTCCAAACAATGGGCTTGCCGTTGTAGAGGGTCCCCGTGTCCTTGACGAGTGCGCCGACGGCCAGCGCGCTTAATGCCTGTGCCATTATGCTACACGCTCCTTTGTTAGATAGTCTGAAAATAGTTCCTCAAACAGCGCGTCGGTTTCCCGGATAAGGTGATAGCAGTTACCCTTTTCGGCGTGGCTCCGCCAGCTTCCGTATGATTGCCGTATTTTCTCCATTGTGATCTTGCCTTTGTCCAGTAAAACCCGCTGTTTCCGTAGTTTCTTTTGCTCCTTACATTTGCTTACCCTCCTAACTTTGCGAATCACTTTCCCGGAATCGGTCAAATACGTATGGAATCCCAAGAAGTCAATACCGTTCCGCAACGGGAAAATGTTTGTTTTGTTGTTCAGGGTCAGACCCAGCGGGGCAAGGAATTTTTCGATTTCCCGCCAGCAATACTGCAAATACGCCTTGTCCTCATGTATCAAGTAAAAGTCGTCCATGTACCGCCCATAAAAGCGAATGCCCAGCTTTTCTTTGACAAAATGATCTAACCCCGAAAGATACATAACGGCGAACCATTGTGAAGTTTGGTTGCCGATAGGGATTCCCGGATTCTCCGTGCTGTCAATGATAAGGTCGATCAGCCACAAAAGATCAGGGTCCCGGAAGTAATGCCGGACCATTTGTTTTAGTGGTTCGTGCTGAATTGAGTAAAAATATTTAGAAATGTCACATTTGAGAACCCAGCCGTCGGCGTACCCGCCGTCCTGCGTTGGAACGGGCGGCAATCCGGCGGCTTTCTGTTCCGCGTCTGCCTTTGCTTTGCGTTCAAAGAAATATGACCGCATGAATTCTTCCAGCCTGTATAGGCCGTCATGGGTCCCGCGGCCCGGTTGTGAAGCGTAGTTGTCCCGAATAAACGAACGGGAGAACGCGGGTTCAAGTATGTTGTCGCATAAGGAATGCTGAACCACCTTGTCTTTGAATGCGTTTGTCATAACGATTCTTTCTTTCGGTTCGTATACACGGAACACGAAATAATCAGACGGGCGGTAAGTCTTATTTTTCAGCATTTCCGATAGCAGGCAAAGGGCTTCCAGCAAGTTTGCTTCAAACTTTGCGACGCTGGCTTTGCCCCGTTTGCCCCGGCGGGCCTTTAGGAATCCGGCGTATAGGTTGCCGAAATCATAGACCCGCTCGAAATCTGCGGTTTGCATTATAAAAACTCCTTGCCGTGTATAGAATCCGCCTTGTAGGGGCCGCAAGCGTCGCCGCCTGCGGTTGCAATGCTTCATCATCGGACCCCGCCACGCGTCCGTGGCGGGACGGAAGCTGGTTCCCGTGGGCCTTGCTTCACCAATCTTGTATTTACCGTCGTGCTGTCACCACGGCGGAGGGATACGCTTTCCTTTGATGATGGTCCTCTGTTTTCCGCCTTTCGGCGTACTCAATCGCGGTGTTCCATCAGAGCGGGCGAACGCCGTTGTTGCCGTTGTACGCGTTGTTGTTGTTCAACGCGCCGGAGGAATTGACGTTGCGGACGTTGTACGAGTTGGACGCTACAAAGCGCACCCCAAGAAAAACGCCGGGCGTTACCGCCGCGGCGTGTTTCCTCTTTGCATTTCTGCGAATCGCTCCCGGTCTTTCTTTCTCCAGCTTGCCGTCATGCGCTTTACTTCAATAGCGTATTGCGCCCACGCGGTGCATTGCTCTTTTGAAATAAGATTGCGCCTTTCGGCTAACTCGATCAGGAAAAGAACGTCTTTACAACGCGAAAGGGCTTTCTTTTGTTCGTAACGCCGTTCCTTGAATTCCCCTGCGTCGGAAATATCAAGGTCGTTCGCGTCCTGAATGTGAATCACGATTTCGCGAGCAAAGTCCATAAGGTCAACCGCTAATTTGCGGTGTTTCTTTGGAAATCGCCTTTCGGTCGCCATCATGTATGTATGAAAGGCTAAATCCTTTGCTTTGGTGATGATGATAAATTCGTTTTGCTTACCCTCTGCGGGCGGCTGGTTCATTGCAGGCACCGCCTTTCCCGGATTCTCGCAACCTCTGACGGGTCGCCCTCGAATTTGAATCCGTATTCGGTAATAGTCAGAACCGCCCGGCTCCCGGTGTAGGTGGTGCCGCTGATCGTCAATTCATCAGCGGCCCCGCACCGTTCGCAAGGCGGTTCGATCTCTGTAAAAAGATTCCCGATAATGCAGGATAATTCCCGCCGGGTACACGCATATTCTGTCAACATTCGATTCTGTTTCGCTCCGCGTTCCATACGCCCTTTGTCAGAACGATTCCGTCGAGGGAATCAA
The DNA here is from genome assembly GCF_050313575.1 of Candidatus Pseudoscillospira sp. SGI.172. Lineage (NCBI taxonomy): Bacteria > Bacillati > Bacillota > Clostridia > Candidatus Pseudoscillospira > Candidatus Pseudoscillospira sp. SGI.172. The sequence continues at coordinate 128,893 of NZ_JBNPLQ010000001.1, forward strand.
AGGACACAAGATATGGGTTCCCGGTGATGTTGTTGAAAAGGCCATCTTCCACGCGGGCAACGCGGCTTTCGAGGGCGGCAACCTTGTTCAAGGCTTCCGCCGCGTCTGCCGCCGCCTGCGCCGCCGTAGCCGCGGCCCCTTTCCACGCGGCCCGCTCTTCCGCCGTCACGTGAACGGTGGTGTCCTCCGTGTGCTGAATCAGCCCAGCAATAGCGGTGTCATAGTTCGCCATCGTGGAGGGGTTCACGTGAATTTCGGAGTTGTTCGCGTGGGCGTTCAGGTCGATTATGTCGGCCTTTTTCTCAATCAGGGTTTGGTGGGCCTTTGCCGACGCGTTATGCTCTTCAAGGTCCTTTTTCGTTGCGGAGATCACGGCGGGGTCAACAATAAAGGTGATTGCCCCGGTGTTTGAAATCTCAATGTGCATTGTCAATTCGATTTCTCCCGCCGCGCCGCTGGCAATCACGACTTTTTCGGTGTCCGGGGTGTTGCAAATTGCAATCATGTTCCCCGCGTCGTCCTCCGCGCTCATTTCGCGGATGGTGAAGCCGCCGACGGACGACGGCACGATTGCCACAACGTCAATCATGTTCGAGGAATCTTCATTGACCGAAACGCTCTTGACCGGGCCGCTCCAGCACGGGTTCTTTAAGGCCGTCATATTCGGGGTGGGCTGATAGTACGCCCCGCCGCCGTCGCCGACGGCCAGCGTGGTGATGTTGACTTTCGTTCCGTCCATGACCGCCGCCGTGATAAGGTTTGTTCCTACGTCGGTAACAATGGTCCCGTATGTTCTTTCAGTTTCCGCCATCTTTTATACCTCCCAATGATCGCCGAACGCTTCGTTCGGGAAAATTTCAAGCTTACGCCCGTACTTCGTAAAGCCCGCATAGAACACGCCGCCGCTCGATTCCATACCGTGCGCAAGATATGGGTAAACCTCCAGCCGGGTTCCGACGGAATGCACGGCGGCAACCTGCACAGTCGTTCGCTTTTCAATCTGATAGCTGATCGCTTCAAGGTGGGAACGGAGATTTTTATAAAACTGCACCCGCTCCAAAACCGCCGCTTGCCGCTCCGCCGAAATGCCCGATTCGGTCGCACCGATGATAACTTTGAACATATAGGGGTCGCCGCCGTACTCGAACCATTCCTTGACGGTCGTTCCGGGGAATACGGCCCCCAGCGCGGTTTCGACGGCGTATTTCGTCCCCAACTGTCGGTGAACCTTTACGCTGTCCCGAATGGTCCGGCACTTTACGTCGATAGGGTAAGAATAGTCGTACCAATCAACGTGGAGGTCGTAGGCCAGAATATCAAGGGTTTGTTCGTCCAGTTCATCAATGCGGGCGTATATGATGTTCTTTTCGATGTCCTTTGCGTTGATCTGTAATTGCTCCGCGATAACCCGCGCCAGCGCAAGCATATTCGGGTCATTTTTCAACGCCGGGGGGAGCGAACGGGTGAAGTCAACGGAAAACAGGTCGTTGTTATTCACTCTCCGCACCCCCGTTTACAATGGCGGTTTCTCCGCATTGCGCAACGGCATTGTCGGCAACGACGGTAAATACGGGGCTTCGTACTTCGACGCGCTTTACGCCCGTTTGCTTGATTCTGTAAATCAGTTCCGACGGGTCAATGTCCCGGCCCATCTTCCCGGCCTGCCACTCTTTGTAGGCCGCAACCGCCGCGGCAACGTTCGCCGCCGCCGCGCTATCGCTCAAAGCGCCGCCCGATGTGGTGTAGTATGTAAAGTCGATGTCATACGATACAGCTTCCGGGGCCTTGACCTGCACGTTGTCGGTCAGCGGGCGGACCTTTGCCGCCGAAAGGATTTCGGAAACCTTGTTCAAAATCTCTTCTCCCGGCAATTCTCCATCTTGAAGCAGAACCCGCACGTCTACAACGCCCGGTGTGGGGGATGTCGCTTTCACGTCCACAATCAGTGGCGACGCGGTTTTTGCAAAGTACACATAGCCGCCCAGCGGCCCGGCGGTCGAAAAGGTTTCGACGCTCTCCCGCATACGTTCATAAAACGCCGCGTCGCTCTCTTTATCCGCGCCGCCCGCGCTTTCCGTGGTGTTTTCCACGCTCTGATAATACGGGAAAATGTCAATCGGCTGGTTGATCTGCCCCGGAACAAAGCCGTTTCCGCTCTCTCCTGCCGTCAGGCATTCCGCTTTGACCTCCCCGGACAATTCGCCCGCCGGGATAGTCAGGCTTTCCAGCGTCGCAAATACAATTTCACCGTCGGCTGTCACCCGTGTTCCCGCCGGAATGACGGTCGCAACCTCCAGTTTGATTGAAAGCGTGAATTTTAACGTCGTCTTTGCCTTTTCCGGCTCCAGCCTGTAAGCGTCTTTGAATAGTTCCGCGAGGGAATCCAAATATTCACCCTCTGCGTACCGCGGGACGTTCTGTTTTGCCGAAAAGTCGATGTTGACCCGCTCTTGAACGATGATGTCGGCCACCCAAAGAACGAACAGGCGGGCCGGGTCTGCCGGGTAAAGTGTGCGCCCCGTGAAGATTTCATACGAACGAATCAGGGCGTTTTTAATGGCTTCCGTGTCGGTTTCCACAAAGGAAATATCAGGGTAGTTTCTAACCGTTGTCGTCGTCAATTATGCTCACCTCCAAAACAGGAATCAAAACCCCCGGTTGATTGCCCAATTCAAAAGTTACGTTTTCAACCTGCGCCCGCGGTTCGTATTCCTCTACCGCGTCCAAGACCTCCGAAATCAGGATAGATTGTGCCGCCGGAATCGGCTTGTCAATAAACCGCTGTGCAAGCCCCAGCCCCCGTTCAAGGGGGACCGAAAATTTCGGTGTTGACACGATGATTGCGACGTTTTGCAATACCTCTTCAACGGTGCTTTGCGGCGCAAGGTTGATTTTTCCGGGCGTGTAGGCTTTCACGATATACGCCATTGTTCGCCCCCCTATCTACTCGCGTATGATTGCATAGTGACGTTCACGGACGCGACAAGCAGGTTTCCCCGGTTGTCGTACCGCTCCAAGGAATTTGAAAGCTTTGTAATGACCCATTTGTTTGTTCCGTAGGCTTTTGGCCCGATCACAAGGCGGTGAACCTCTCCGCGGCGCATAGCTTGAAGCAGTTTCGATACCTCTTTGATCGGGTTTACTCCCAAGTACACGGAAAAGAACATGGTAAAAGTCATGCTTTCAACGTCCGTTCCTGTAAACTCCAAAAGCGGCTCTTTCAAGTGCCGTTCATGGGTCGAATACTTCGCCGCGCTGTCCCATTTCAGGCCGTCAAAGGTTTTCACCGCCTGCCGGGAAACATAAAAGGTGAAGTCGCCCCAGCTTCCGATTGTTGCCACTCTATATCCCTCCAATCACGAACCCGTCGCCGTCGTCCGTCGGAATATAAATGCAAAGCACGTAATCACCCGGCGACGGTAGCCACGGGCTGATTGTGACGTTGTGCGCGTGGGTTTCAAACGCCGCGTCGCCGCTTCCGCCGCCCTTTTCTTCCGTCTGCTGTGTTACGTCTTTTGCTGGGATAAAAGGCGGGCTTTTTATCACTTTCAGTTCGCCGGAAACAATCGTTTTCCCCTTATCTTTGAATGTGACGCGGGCCGTGCGCGCCGCCGCATTGACAGACGAAACCCAGCCCGTTCGCACAATATTTTTCAAAATTGTAAGATCGTTCATTAGTAGTCCTCCAGCACCCGGCGCAACGTAATGTCTGTTTTGTACCCGCTCCGCGACACGGTATGCGTCGCCGTTTCGATGATGTATTTCCCGTCAAACGCGCCGTACCCGGAAACCAGCACCGTGATTCCCGCGGCCAGCCGCGCGTCCCCGGCAAGGCTGAACGACGCTTTGAATTCCTCTTTGTTCTTCTGCCGTAAACGCTTCATTGCGAGTTGCCGGGCTTCTTCGCGGCTCGAAACCTTTTCGTTGATCTCCAGCACCTGCCCGCTTTCGTCCGCGTCCCGCGGCGTGTAAGTATATTCAATGGTCGTCGCCGTCGTCGGGTCCGTATAGGAAACGTGGCAACTGCTGTATGATACGTCGTGCAAGCTGGTGGAAAAGGACCACCGGGAAACGTCCGCCGCGCCGCGTTTGATCGTCCGTACCGCGTCTTTCTGCTCATAAGCCGCCGCGTCAAACAGAACGATCATTTTTGCGGTGACTTTCAGGGAGATTCCCGCGTTTTTGCAAAGGCGCTGTAAAAACGTGATGTCCGATTCCTGCATTTGCTCTTTCCGCGTGTAAAACGGGTCAAACGCTGATTCAAACATACAGGCAAGCCCGTTCGTTCCTGCAATCTCATTTGCAAGGGCTGAAAGGGTGATTTTTTCCCACGCCTTTGTTTTTTTCTGCGTCCGAATAGTGGAAGAATAGGGGATTGACCCGGCCTTGATGGTCGCTTTCGCGGGTGGGCCGCTCCCGTTCACGGTGTCAACCTCGAAAACGCCGCAATCAAGAACCCGGTCTTTCCCTGTTGAATCCCAATTCTTTTGAACGATTACCGCGGAAATTTCCGCGCCCTTTGACGCGGAGGGCGTGTTAAGCCAGTTTCCCAGCCACACGCCCTCCCGGTCGTCAAGGGATAGTTGCAAATCATCCGTTTTATCTTCTTCGTTGTCCGTATAGGTCAGCGAAAGAAGATGTTTATTGATGTCTGCCGAAATGTCCACGCCCTCAAAAATCAGGCGCACAATGGTTCTCCGCGCGTTCATGCCGTCCCCCTCTTCCACGGCGGCAACTCCGCCGAAACCCGCGTGTCAGGGTCGGGAATGTCCAGCACGATACCCGCGGGGAAAACAAAAAGACGGCGGTATTTCGGATTTTGCTTGATGATCTTGTCGGTGTAAGCTTCGTCGCCTAACGTTTTATAGGCGATTCCGTCCCACATATCCCCGGCAATCGTGGTGTATTTAGTCATACTGCCGCCGCCTTTCGTCGTCCTCCTGTTGCCGTTGCTTTTCGTCGATCTTGTCCAGCAATTCTTCGTCATGCTTCCGCAACAGTTCTTCAATGTCCTCTGCCTGTGCTTCGCTCCCCACATGGAAAACGGGCGCGCTGTGAACCACGATTGACGATTGACGCGCACCCGCCGCAACCGACGGGGCCGCAACACTGGGGGCCGTGGCCCCTGCATAGGCGAGTTGCAGGGAGGGAATACCCACCCCCGCTCGAATGGTGTTTACTGTGTTTGCGAGATTGCGGAAAATGCTCCCCGTTTCCGCCGCGTTAAAGACGGTACGGTTCCGGGCATTCGTCACAAGTTCCGCGCCCGCTTCGCCTGCAATGAACGTGTCGGGCGTGTTCTTTGTGCCTTTTGCAAACGTGGGAATCAGCGGGATATTGATTCCCTTTCCGCCGATTCCGGGGACCCAATCGGGAATTTTCAGCTTGTTCAAGCCGGAAATAACCCCGTTGATAAGGCCGATAATGCCATTCAATACGCCGCTTGCAATGCTTTTCAGCGATTCCCAAACGCCGCTGAATATGCTTTTCACGCCCTCCCATACACGGGACCAATCCCCGGTAAAGATTCCCGCGAATATGTCCACAACGCCTTTAATTGCGGTCAGCACGCCGGAGACAACGCCCCGGATGGTTTCAAGTCCTACGCTGATAATGTTTTGAATCGTCGGCATAAGGAATTGAATTACCTGCATGATCGCCGTTGCAATGGTCTGAACAACGGTCCAGATTCCTTGTAGCACTTCCGCGATTGTCGGTGCCCACTCCGCGAACGCCTGCGCGATTTGCGGAAGCACCGTTTCAACAATGAATGTAAATAGCTGTTCGACAATCGGGCGAATGTAGGTGTTCACAAACTCAATGAACCCCGAAAGGATATTCCATAGGGTTTGAATAACTGTGATTGCCCCATCAATAACGCCCGTCGCTTCCTCTCCGAAAAGGTTTATCAGGAAGTCACGTGCGCCGCCTAAATTGCCGTCCGTAAAAATGCCCTTGATAGTGTTTCCGATATTCGTTACCGCCGCAACCACCTTGTCAAAGACAACCAGCCCGGCTTCTCCGAATACCCGTCCGACAACCTCGCGTACCTTGTCGAGATTGTCACGGAGGATTTGCACCGCCGAAATAATCAGCGTAATTACGCCGACGACGGGAAGAATCTTCCCAAGAATGCCACCGAACGGCCCCAAAATAGCGCCGCCCAGCTTTTTCAGCGGGCCGAAAAGGGATGTTACCTTTCCGATTCCGCTTCCGATCACACTCCCGATTTTCCCAAGGGGTCCCGCCGCGATTGCGGTTCCGGCCTTGCCGAATATGCCCGTAATCTTCCCGGCCACCCCGGTAAATGTCCGCGTCGCAACGCCGCCGATTCCCGAAAACAGCTTCGAGAATACGCCGCCCGCCGCGCCGCCTGCCTTTGCAAACAGATTCCCGATTTTTGTTCCGCTGAACATCTGCCCGAACGCGCGGCCTACGCCGCCCGCCGCGCTTCCGATTCCTCCGAAATACCCGGTTATACTCTTTGCAATGCCTTTGACCTTGCTGGAAAAACTCATTGCTTCCACACTTGCAAGCGCGGTTTTCCCTTTGAAGAGGGCAAGCACCTTTTGAATCGTCAGCACTCCGCCTTTCAGTTCAAGGAATCCCAGCTTTGCCGTTAGGGTCGCCGCCTTAAATGCCAAAAGCCCGGCGGTTACTTTCACGATCTGCCGGACCAATTCCGGGTTTTCGTTGATAAATTCCGCCAGCTTTGAAACAAGTTCCGCGGCCTTTTCCGCTCCCTCCGTGAATGTCGGTAACAATGCGTCGCCCAGCGCGATTTGCAGGCCCTCAACAGCGGATTTCAAAAGGGTAACTTTGCCGTTGAAGTTGTCCAGCTTGATCTGTGCCATTCGTTCAGCCGCGCCCGCGGCATTGTTGACCGAATCGGACAACTTTTGAAAATCCGCGTCGCTTGCGTTCACGATTGCCAGCATACCTGCAAAGGATTCTTTGCCGAAAATAGCCGTTGCCGCCGCCACCTGTTCAGATTCGGAAAGCCCACCCAAACTGCTACGGAGGTTATCGACGACTTCGCGGAATGTTTTCATGCTCCCGTCCGCGTTCGTCAGACTGATTCCGTATTTATCCATATAGGTTTTCATTTGCTTTGTGGGCTTCGCCATGTTCGCAAGGGCGGTTTTCAGCGATGTTCCGGCGGTTTCCGCCTTAATGGACGCGTTCGCCATAAGGCCAATGCCAAGGGATATATCTTCCACGGAATACCCCAAAGCGCCCGCGACGGGGGCAACCTTTTGGAATGTTGCGCCCATCATAGAAACGTTGGTGTTTGCGTTGCTGGAAGCTTGCGCGAGAACGTCAGCAAATCGGCCTGCGTCCTCCGCCGTCATGTTGAAAGCGGTTAGTGCGTCCGTTACGATGTCCGAAACCATGCCTAAATCTTCACCGGAAGCGGCGGCAAGGTTCATAATGCCCGGCAATCCGCCCAGCATTTGATCGGTTTTCCAGCCCGCCATAGCCATATATTCAAGGGCTTTTCCGGCTTCAACGGCTGTAAACTGCGTTGTTGCGCCCATACGTTTAGCTTCGTTTGCAAGCCGCGTCATGTCCGCCACCGTAGCCCCCGAAATGGCCTTAACAGTTGACATTTGCGCTTCAAACTCTGCCGCTTTTTTTACAGGCCCGGCGTAAATCGCCGTTCCAAGCGCCGCAAGGGTCCCGACGGTCCCGACAAGCTGGGTTTTCGTTTTGGAAATCGCTTCGTTGTTCTTCTCAATCGCCGCGTTGACCTTTGCCAATTCCTCTTGACTTTGCTTTACCTTGTCGTAGGTTTTGGCCAGCCGTTCGTTCTCTGCGCTCAAATTCGAGGTATTAACGCCCGCGTCTGCGAGTTCAGAACCCAACGATTCCAGCCGCTTTTCCTGTGTTTCGATTTTGGCGGTGGTTGCCGCAATCTGCTTTTCGTTCTTTGCAAGCTTTTCCCGCAATTCGTCTGTCGGTCCCTCTGTTTCGCTGATCTCCTTTTGGAGTTTTTCATGCTCTGCGGTCAGGTTCGCCAGCTTCTTGCGGTTGGATTCAAGGGCGGTTTCCTGCTTTTTATAAGCGTCGATTTTCCCGGTGATGGAATTCAGCTTTGAAAGGCTGTTTTGCATTTGCTTTGTGGTGTTCAGTGCGGTATTAAATGCCGCGTTGAAATTGCCGCCCAAAGCCGCTTGCAGTTTGAAAAGCAATTCATATTCTTTTCGCCCAGCCAATTCATCACCCCTCTTTCTGTCGCTTTTGCTCCGCGGTGGCGGCGTTTATGTCCTGAATCCACGCCGTAATTTCCGTCATGTTCATATCAAGCCAAAAATTGACGGGTGTAAAAGTCGCCTGCGCGAGTTTGAAGCACTCACGCCGCCACCATCGGGCCGGGCCGCTTAATAGCCCGTGTCGATTAAAAAACCCCGCGCCGCGTTGGTAATACGGTTGAAATCCTTAATCGGCAAAGCGTCCATAACGTCGCTACCGATTCCCGCGGCCTTTGCCGCCATCTTCGCTTGAAAACTCCGGGAAATTTCGGGCGCAAGGGCGTATTCGTTGTTCATCTGCATTTCGGTTTCGATAGAAACCATGTCCCGGCCCGTCAAACGCTCAAAGTCGAATGTCAGGGCGGTATAAGTAACGCCCGCATACTCGAAAGGCTTTTTGAAAACGTGCGTATAAACGCCCGTGTCGCCCTCTGTGGGCTGTTCTGCGGCCTGCGCGGTGTTTACCCGCTCGACGGTTTCCGCGTTGTCTGCGGGCCGCTCTGCGTCGTTCTGACGGTCAAATTTCTTGTTCTCGCTCATTTTTAATTCCTCCGACTTATTTTTGAATGAAGCAGATACAGAAAAGGGCATAAGAAAGCCCAGCAGGGGGGACCCCTGCCGGGCCTTACGCCTTGCCCAACGCCTTACGCACGTCGGCCAGATAATCAACGCCGTTCACAAAGTAAACGAAATTGAGAATATCAATTTCCAGCTTCTTCACGCCGTCGATGTAGGTTGCGAAATAGGTTGCCGCGTATTCGCCGGAAGCTTCCGCGGAAGCGGCGGGGGCCAGCTTGCCGGGGGCAAACTTCGTCGGCGTAACCATGAGAACGTGCTTTACGGCCTGCTGAACGAATTTGCCCGCGGAATTGTCCCAATACTGCTGGGCGGCGCGGAGATCAAGCTGGTGATTGCGGGGTTCCGCAAGCTTGATTGCGTCCGCCGTGACAGAACGGAAATTCAGCGTCAGGGTCATTGCTTCGATGTGGCCCACGAATGCGCCGTTGAATGCGCCGGAAATGCCCGCGCCCTTGACCTCTTCCGTGATCTGCGAAATTTCGGGAAGCGTCACTTCCGCCATTCCGTAAAACTCCGTCGCGTCCTCGTAGACGGCAAAGTTTACAGTACCGTTATCAACTTTCATGTCTGCTTACCTCCTTACGCCGCCAGCGCCGCGGACACGTATTCCGCGTCGTACTCCAGCACGAATTCCAGTTCCTTTGCGGGGCTGGGCGGGGTCATGTAGATATGGAAAACAGCCTTGCCCGCCATAAGCGCGGTCGTGCTGTTTTCTTCCTCCTTGAATTCGACGCGTCCGCCCAGCAACTTTTCTTCGTTGGTAAGGCCGTTCAGCCAGATATTCACGGAATCAACAATGCTGTCGATCAGGCGGCGCGTCATTTTCTTGTCAACCTTGCTCCAATAACTGAGAACAAGGGTGTTCGCAACCCAGCCGAACATACGGGAAATGCAGATGAAGTAATTCTTCACGTCCGTATCGGCGGGGAAACAGGCCGTTTCATTGCCCCAAAGGACATAACCGCCAATGAGATTCAGCGCGGTTACAATGCCGTTGCTGTTCAGATAGTTTGCCTGCTGGAGATCCAGCAGAATAACCGTACCGTCGGCAAGAACGGCGCTGTCGATCTGCAAGGACTTGTTCGACGGGCTTTCCGCCGGGCAACCGCCGTTGTCCGAATCGGTCGCGCCCATGCGCCCCGCGGCCTGCGTGGACAAATGAAAAACGCGGTCGCCCAGCTTGACCAAAGGCCAGCAGACGATCTGCGTTTTGCTGTTGATGTTATTAGCTTTCTTCCACGCGGGAACGTCCGCATAGTGCTTCACGGTTTCCGCGTCCGCGTCGATCAGGGCTTTTCCCTCGAAAACGCCGTTGATGTTCGCGGCCTTTGCCGCCATGACCGCCGCTACGGTGGATTTGTCGGACCATCCGGGGGCAAGAATCAGGTCGGCGACGATTCCATATTTCGGGAAAACCTTGTCAATCAGTTCAAGGCCGGAATACTTCTTCGTGCTGGTGTCAAAACCGCCGATGATGTCGTTTTCGGTGATTTTGGAGGGGTCCACCGCGTCAAACGTGACCGTCAGTTCACCCGTGTTCTCCGGGATTTTGCCGCCCTCCAGCACTTCAAGAATCAGGTTTTCGCCCTCATAGAAAAGGTCGAAATCTGTTCCGACGGTGTAGGTGGACACTTTGACGGTGTCTTTCAGGGCTTCGAGGGGAAGAAGAACCTTGCCGTCGTTGATCGGGTAGTTCTGTTCCGCAACGCTCTTCTTGTGCTTTGCGGGGTCCAGAACGTTTACGAACACGACGGGGGCAACGCCGTAAAGCTTAAACTGCGAATAGATCGCTTCGCATACGGTGTAATTCGCCCAATCGTCGCTATAACCCAAAGCGGCGACGGCTTCCCCGTAGTTCTGGCACATGATCGGTTCATTCACGGCCCCGCCTACAGTGTGCGCGGGGGCCGCGCCCACGACAAAGGCAACGCCGGAATCAGCCGCTACCGGGGTAGTAACCGACGTGTCGGCCTGTCTGGTGGTTACGCCATGCTCGAAATTTGCCATTTTTTAGACCTCCTTATTGCCGCGCATTGCCGAAACAATGTCGGTGTAATACTTGTGCGCAATGTTGCCGGGCGTTTTCACCTTAACGGAGAAAGCGGCCAGCTTGCTTGCCGGAACAATCAGCTTGTCGATTTGCGGGTATTCCTCCAGCACGTCCGCAAGGTAGGCTTTCACGTCCTCGCGCGTGCCGTTGAATACCGCGTTTTCTTTCAGCCGTCCGCGGGGGAGGGACGGCCCGGCATAAACGAACAGGTCGTACCCCTGCGGCTCTTCCTGCGCGCTCTCTGCGGCGTTCTCCGCGGGGGTGGTGTTGTCGTCCCCGGCTCCGCCGTCGGCGCTTCCTGCGCCGTCTGTGGCGCTCTCTGCGGCGTTCTCCGCAGGGGTGGTGTTGTTACCCTCCGCGCCGTCGTCGGCGCTTCCTGCGCCGTCTGTGTCGCTCTCTGCGGCGTTCTCCGCAGGGGTGGTGTTGTTACCCTCCGCGCCGTCGTCGGTGCTTCCTGCGCCGTCTGTGGCGCTCTCTGCGGTGTTCTCCGCGGGGGTGGTGTTGTTACCCTCCGTTCCGTCGTTGGTGCCCGTGGGCGCGCTGTCGGCGGTCAGGGCGGCGGCTTCCGCTTCTCGCTCTGCGTCGTTGTATGCTTCCAGCGCGGCGACGATCTGCGCTTTCGTCATGCTGTCGTCGGCTTCAACGCCGTTTTCGGCGGCAATCTCCAGCAACTCCGCTTTCGTCATGTTGGTTTTGAAAACTACTGCCATATTTTTTGAACCTCACTTTCGATAATCGGCATAGTCCATTCGGTCATCATTTCCCCCAAATAGTAAGGGGCGGTGCTGTCCGGGTACACAATCATTTCAAGGGGCGGTTTCAGCATGAACCGTTCCCCGATAATGCCATCACGCAAAAGGGCGACGCGAATTCGGGTCAGCAGATTTAGAACGCACATTGCGCCCTCGCTTTCATCTTCCGAATAGGTCGCGGCGACAATGCGGACCATACAGGCGCTTTCCGGGCGTTGCCCCGGTTCCTGCGTGTCGGTGCTTTTGATGTACTGCAACAGCAAATACGGGATTCGCTCAATCTTCGCGCTTTTGGTGGGAAGCCGCATTTTATAGACTTCCGCCGGGCGCTCTTTGTGATCTCCGCTTTTGCGGTCCACTCGAACGGGCAAAAGAATATCTTTTGTTTCGCGCTTCACGAAATCTTCCAGCGCGTCTAAAAGTTCCAAAGGTGTCATTTCTTATCCTCCGTACCCGTTCAGAATTCGGGTGATTTCATGCTCGATTCGGTTATTCACAACGGTTTGGGCTTTTTCCTCCACCTGTTCAAGAACAACACTGTTTGCCGCCATTTGTGCGGTAGACGGCCCCATGAATTCCGTGATCGGAAGCCGCGCCGTTCCGTCGCGCTCGAACATTCCCGTATGCCCGCTTTTCATCTTCGCAATGAAAGCTTGTTCAAACGGGGTCCGCCCGTTGTCTTTCATCACCGCCGCCGAAACGGTCGCGTGCTGAACAGGCAGGGTGGGGGAAACGTTGAAGCGGTAAAGCGGGATTTTATACCCGGCAAACGATACGGTCCCAATAATGCCGCCGTCGCTTTGTTTTGTCCGAACGTTGATCGTTGTTTCGGCCCGGATATTCTGCCGCGTAATTGCGTAAACCTCCGAAATTCCTTTGATTGCTTCCGCCCTTACGGTGTTATTCGCCCTTTGGATAACGCTTTTCAGGGCTTTTTCAACGCCATTCGGGACCCCGGAAAGAATCAGGTTCACCCGCTCGATTTGCTCGTTTGTTATCTCAATCATTCGGTCAACATCTCCAAATAAAGCACAACTTCCCCGGCTTCCGGGTGTACCTTTGAGATTTGGTAAATGTGGTCGCCGATCTCAACATTCAAGCCCTTTCGGGGGATTGTTTTCAGCAGGGAAAGCGGCGCATACATGACAAGATCGACAAGAACCAAACCGTCTACATGGTCCGTAGACGGTTTGGTTCTGTCCTGCGCTCCGCCGTCGTCGATGATAACGGGGCCTTTGTAACGTATGCCGTCAATCCAAAATTCCAAAACGTCGGCGTGTTCGGCGCTGTTGTGAAATACTGCTTTTAAGTCCCGCTCCAACTGTTCTTTGAACCCGAAACCCATTACAGGACGTGGGCAACAAACCAGCTGTTTACCTCATGGGGAACGGTCAGCGGCTTGCTGTTGATCTGCAAGAAACGGCGGTCGGGGCGGCGCTCCACCCAAGTCTGCGGCACCTTGTCGCCCTCCACGGTGGCAAACGCTTTGCCCTCTTCGGGAATCATGGTGATAGCGCCGTAGTAAATGGAGAAGTCCGCTTCCGTAGACAGCAGGGCCAGCGCGCCGTCGGGAACAATAGGCTTGTTCTCCGGGGCTTCGGGGGCGGTCCAGTCGTCAAGATACCATTCGTTGTACTGGTAAATATCCATTCCCAGCTTGTGAATGGTGCCGATGTAGGTAAGGCCGTTGGGCAGTTCGCGGGGCTTGATAACCGCGAGGTCATAAGCCTTAATGTCCAGCACGTCCTTGACCTTTGCGTTGTTGACGAACGCGTTTGCGACGTTCTTTGCCATAATGCAGATATTGCAGTTGACAAAGCCCTCTTTCTGCACGGTTTCGCGCCAGCGTTCGAGGTCGGCCAGCGGGTCAGCGTCAGCGCCGTTCCATTTCAGGCCGGGGGTAACGATGGTTTCGGTGTTCGTGAAATTGAAGTCGATCACTTCGTTCAGGCCCTCGCCGATAATGGGAATCTGCCCGGTGAAAATGGAGGTTGCGGCCATCCACTCTTCGCGGCGAACGATCATTTCGTTCAGTTCGCGCAGGTCGTCGGCCAGCTTCTCAACGGCGCGTTCCGCGGGGGTCCTGCCGCTGTACGGGTTTTCGCCCGCGGCCCGCTCCAGCAGGTCGTCAACGGTCGTGATCTTGTTGGGGGCCAGCAGAACGGGGGTGTAAGTCATCGTCTGATAGCCGCTGTTGAGAACGGTTTTTCCGCCCACTTTCGGATGGACGAACGGGGCAAGGGCGCGCCCGCCCTTTTTGAAATCAACGTCAATACTCTTCGTATTGAACGTGCGACGGTTCTTAAAGAACGTATCGCGGAAAAAGGTATGCACAGGCGGCATACGGGTAATGAGTTTCCCCAGCGTGCGGGGGGTGTAAATATCGGTCTGGATAGACATTCTTGTTTCCTCCCTCTTACTTCAAATAAATTCCCAGCTTGCGGAAAGCGGGTTTCAGGGCTTCCACGGTCACGCCGTCAGGCAGGGTCAGCGCGTCAGCGAAAAATTCGCCGGACAGGTAGCACACAACGCCGCCGTCGGTGGAATCGTCGGCGGCAATGCCGTGCAAATCCGCCATCCCGGCGGAAGTTGCTTCGCTGATACCCTCCGCGGTCTTAATGACGGGGGCATACTTGCGGACGGTCGCGCCGCTCTTCACGTCCCCAGCTTCGGTTACAACGGGAAATTCGCCCGCGAACACATTTACGGGGGTGTGGCTGTCTTTCTGAATCTCGTACATGATCTTTCCTCCTTACTTCGTTTCGGGGAACAGTTTGGCAATCGCCGCGTCAACCTCGTTTGTGCTGTCGCCGCCCGTTCCCTCATGGTGTCCGCCGCCGCCGACGTTGCCAGCACCGCTGTTTTTCGCGTCGTCGTCGCGGTCCTGAATGTACTTGCCGCCCTGCTTGCGCTGTTCTGCGACAATCGCTTTCGCAACGTCACCCGCGGCAACAGGCTTTTCAAACTTCGCTTCGTTCACGACGTTTTCAAAGCCGGGCAACGCCACTTCCTCGATGTCCCGAATGCGCTGGCGCTCTGCGGCGGTCGCCGCCTCCTCGATCTGCTTTGTGAGATCGGGAAAAGCCGCTTTCAGGTCGTCCACGGTCTTGATGTCTTTGATTCCATCCATGTTTTTACGCTCCTTTTCGGTATTTTGGGGTGTGGGTGTATTTGTAAAACCGTCGGACGCGGGGGCCGTCAGGCGGTTTAACAACGAAATCGGCATATTCGGGTATCTGCCAAGGTCCAGCGGGACGCTGTTTACAATGACCTTTCCGGCGTTTTCAACGGTGGTTTCTGCGTCCTCAAACATAAGCTTGTCGCAAAAACCAGCTTCGACGGCCTGTTTTCCGTCCATCCACGTTTCAGCCGCCATAATAGCGGTGATCTCTTCCGCGGTTTTCCCGGTTTTCAGGGCGTAGCCGTTCACGATTGAATTGTTAATGACGGTGATTTCCTCCATCATCTTTGAAAGGTCGGAATCTCCGTAGTAACCACAAAGGCCCATTTTCGCTTTATGGACCATAAACACGCCGTTTCCGGGAATCTCGATCACGTCGCCCGCCATTGCAATAATTGTTGCGGCGGAAGCGGCCCATCCGTCAATCTTAACGGTGATCTTTGCGGCGTGGTCTTTCAGGCGAGTATAAATCGCGTTCGCCGCGAACACGTCGCCGCCGCCGCTGTTGATTCTTACGATAATTTCAGGTACGGGACCCAGCGCCGTCAGTTCGTCCGAAAACTGCCGGGGCGTTACTTCGTCCCCCCACCACGTTTCGGAAGCAATGTCGCCGTACAAAATCAATTCCGGGGCGGCGTTTTCCTCCGCCGCGGCCCGGAAACTCCAAAAGTGTTTATTCTTCGGCTGGGCCTGCGGCTTTTTCTCCTGTGCCATCTGCTTTGACCTCCCTTAACATTTTTTCTTCTCGTTTCAGTTGCGCGGCGTTTCGGTAGAAATCGGACCCGTTCATTTCCATAGCTTCACGGTCGCGGGTGGAAAAACCGTTTTGCACGCGTTTTTCTGCCGCGGTGACTTCCTGTACCGGGTTCAAAAGCCCTTGCGCTGGGCCGTTCCATTCCGCCCCGGTGTACGCCTTGCGAATCACGGGGTCGGCGAAAAAGCCGGGCGCGGGGATTCTCCCTTTTGCGACGGCTTCCGCGAACCATTCTTCATAGATCGGCTGGCAAAAATCGTTCGCAAGCCATGTCCGATACATACGAAACATTTTCCATGCTTCCAATAGCGCACCGCGTGACGCGCTGTACGACGCGTTGAAATGCTTTAACAGCAGTTCATAAGGGATTTCGAGGGCCGCGCCGATCTGTCGGCAAATCGCAGTTACAAACCCGTCAAATGCCGTGTTCGGTCGTCCGGGGTTCATGTCGTGGGCTTTTTCGCCCTCGTTCAAATCCACGATAGCGCCGGGCGCAAGTTCAATCGTGCTGTCGTCGCCTGCGTCCACCTGTGCTTCTTCCGGGATGATTTCACCGAACCCGCTTCCGTCCGACGCGGATTCTTTTTCGATGAAAACTGTAAACATACCCGAAACGACGGCGGCGACAAGTTCCGCGTCGGTGTATCGCCCTAACTGCTTCAACGATTCAATGACCGGGGCGAGGAAAGGCACGCCGCGGCGCTGTCCGATTCTTTCCCGGTTCATAATGTGAAGCACGTTGCGCCGCCCGGTCTTTTCCCCCCATGCTTCAACGCGCGTCCACCCGGTTTCTGTTGCGTCATACGACAAAGGGTGGTGTTTGCTGATATGGTAGGCGACGACTTCGCCCGCGTCGTTGGTTTCAACGCCGCCGACAATGTGCGGGTCAACGGTTCCGTTCGGGTTGCTTAACCTGTCCGCTTCGATCAGGCAAATTCGCAAGTCATACGGCATATTCGGGCGCTTTGTTACGGGCAGGGTTGCTATTACGTCGCCGCTCATAAGCCAGTTCAAGAACGCGAGTTGTTGCAGTTCGTAAAAATTGTCCATCCGCTCCAAATCGCAGGCCGGGGAATCGGCCCACAATGCAAATTCGCGTTCAATTTTTCGTTCGAGGTCGCGGGCTTCCTCTTCTCGAATCCCCAAAACCTCATAATCAAGCTGACTTTTCAGGCGCAGGCCGGACCCCACAACGTTAGTTCTGCACGTTTTCAGCGCGCCCGTTGCGAGGGGTACGCCCATATAGAGATCGCGGCAACGCTGGCGGAGGGTTGAAAGATTCTCTTGGATGTCCTCTTTCGCGCTTCCTCCGCCGTACAGCCACCCGGCAAGGGATTTTTTGGTATGCGACGCGCCGTAGTTGCTGTAACCGCTGTCGAGTATTTCAAGCTTTCTTCGTGCCGCGGCGCGTTTCACCGCCGTTTGCGGGGCAACCGCGGCAATCGCACGGTCAAAAACGTTCAATCCGCTTCACCGCCTTTCTTATAGGTCCCGCGGGACCGCGCGGAATACTCGGTTTCTTCCGCCCCGCTTGCTGATATTTTCAAGCCGGGCAACTTCGTTTTCCCAAAACTGAATTTGCTTCCTGATCTCCGAAAGATTCGCTTTCGTCAGGCTCCGCGAACCGATTGTGTAACTTTGGTGGGTCGTTACCTCTAATTCGGCGGTAAGCCATGCGTCAAGGTGCTTTTTTGCAATTTCAAGCGTAACGCCAGCCATTTATAGAATCCCTCCGTTCGTTCTTGACCGCCTGCCGCGTCGTTTCGGCGGCACCGCGGGCGCTTCCGGCTCCGGCTTTTTCAAAACCGGGTTCGCAATCTCCAGCGCGACGGTCGCATAATTCCGAATATCAAGCGGTTCGTTCCGCTTGTAACCCCCGTCTTTTAAGGTCCATACATACTGTGCCTTGCCTTTCTTGTAGGTAATTACCATTTTTTCAGCGGTTAGGCCCCGGAAATACTCTTGCGTATATCCCCGGTCCTTTTCGCGCGGGAAATGGCAATAATTAGGCCCCTCTTCCTGCACCGCCAGCCGCTGATACAAAAGGGCCTTGCCTGTATCAACGCCCACGGTGAAAAGAGGGGCTTTGATGTTGTTTGCCGTTGACGGCCTGTTGAAATACGGCACTTCCGCGCCGCCTTTGCCCTTGATCGCAAAGACGCGCCGGGCGGTTCGTTCTTTGCAGAATCGGTAAACCTGATTCGTGAAGTGTCCGCCGGAATCTATGCAAGTGCAAATGATTTTCAGCCGCCGCCCGTCCGCCGTGGTGAATGTCTGCGAAAGAAAGCGGTCTAATTCGTCCCAAACGGGCTTTAACTTCAAATCGCCGTAAATTGCCTGATAGCGAATGCCCCAGCTTTCCTTGTCAACGCCCCATCCAACAACCTCCATCTCGAAACGGTCGTCTTGAACGTCAACGCCCGCGGTCAGCACCAGCACTTCCTCCGGGACTTCGCAATTATACTTTTCGCGGCGCTTGTAAAGGTCGTCCGTTTCGATCTGTTCGCCCTCTTCTTCCCAAGTTTCGCCCATTTCGGTATTTGTCCAAACTTTGAGAAGTTCTATATTGCCTTTTTTCTTCTCTTCGTTCGCGGTCAAAAACTTTTCGACGATCTCCCGCCATTCAACGAAAAGGGAAGCAAGGGCGTTCAGATGAAAGCCCCGAACCTTTCTATCGGGGTATTTTGCGACGAATTTTCCTTTTCCGAATTGTTCTTTCCACTCCGTTTCACTTGAAACAACGCCGCAGGCCGGGCAAGCGCACCCGATGTCCTCCAGCTTGTCTTTGTCAAAAATGATGTTCGCCCATAAAAGCGGTGTATATTTGCCGCATACCGGGCAAGGCACGTTCCATTCCTCTTGTGTGCTGTGTTCAAATTCAACGGCAATTCGGGACGTTTCCTTGATTGTCGGCGTACTCACGCACACTTCTTTTTTGTTCCAAAAGGTTGCAAGGCGCTTTCCGGCAAGCAACAGGGGGTCGCCCTCGTTACCTGCCGTCGCCGGGTATCGGTCGATTTCGTCCGCCAGCAAAATGCGGATAGGGCGGGACGCAAGGGACGACGGGGAGTTTGCACCCACCATCGTCACATGACCGCCGGGAAATATCTTTTGCAAGATCGTGTTTCCGCTGTTCCGGCTCTTGTCGTTTACCTTATCCCGTAGAACGGGGGTGTCTCGCAACATAGGGGCAAGGCGGTCTTTGCTGAATGTTTCCGCCATCTGAATGGTGGGTTGCATTACCATGATCGGCGACGGGTCGTAGTGCATATAGTAGCCGATAGGGTTTAGAATCAGCGCGTCGGTTTTTCCGATCTGCGCCGCCGACATAATGACAACTTTCTGAACCCTGTTGTCACAAACCGCGTCCATGATTTCACGTTGGTACGGGGCCTTTGACGTGCGCCATCTGCCCGGCTCCGCGGATGATTCGGAGGAAAGACGGCGGTATTCGTCGGCCCATTGTGAAATTGTCATGTCCGGGGGAGGGGCCAAAACCGAAAAAATCCGGCTGAATAAATCAACCGTTGCTTTCTTCATCGTCTTTCACCCTTTCACCGAATGTCGTTTTGAAGTCCGATAATTCCATCAAGGCTTCGTCGATATGCTCTTTCAGCAGGGCGAATATTTCCGCCTTGTCCGTTTTCTTGCAGAGAACCGGGGCAAGCTTTGACGGAATCGCCATAAGGCGGGTTTTGAAATTCACCAGCATATCGGTCATAACGGCTTCGATGTCCTCCGACGAATGAAGCTTTTGTTCTTTCAACTGCAATTCGTATTCTTCATTTTTCCGTTTCGCCCGGACCAGCTTTGCCCGCTCCGTGTTGTAATCTATCGTTTCTTCGCTTTCCGGGTTCCTCTTTCGGAGGTAGTTTATATAGCGGTGGTTCGTGTCGATCAGGTCATACAGGCCGGGGCGGACCTCCGCAATCACTTTTTCGTCGCGCAACTGCCGCACCCGGCGTTCGGACACGTCCAAGAACCGGGCAATCGCTTTCGCGTCGTAAAGTTTCACGATTTTTCACCCCTCCTAACCCGTTTTTCTCAAAATCGGCACCCCCCTATAAAAAATCCGGGACGGCCCGGAAGCGTTCAAAAAATTTTTGTAGCTAAAAAAACGCCGGGCCTCGCCGGACCCGCAGGCCGGAAAATCGGCTGAAAGGACCCGTTACAATTCCGGGCCGTCGTCGCCCAAATCGCCGCCGTCGGCTTCGTCGTTGATCTCTCCCGTGTCCGGGTCGATGTCAAATGCTCCCGAAAGCTTTTGCTTTGCAAGGTTGTATTTGCGCTCTTCAAGCCGCACCCGGCGGCTCTCCAATTCGTAACCCTTTATCGAATCCAAAAGCTTGATGATTCGCCCGTGAATTTTATTCAATTCGGCTTCAAGCTTCATTGCCCGTTCAAACGCGCTTGCCTTTATGACGGTTTGCGCGCTGACATTATAGCCGGATTCCTCCAGCTCTCTTTCCTTGTCTGCCGTGGTGTCCTGCAATTCGGCAATTTCGCGTTGCAGGGTTTCCAGCTTCTTTTCCTGCCGCTTTGTGGGGGGCTTTCCGCTCTCCGCGTCCATTTCCCACAAAAGATCGTCATGTTCCCGGCGTAGGGCTTCCAGCTTCTCTTGCTGTTTTTCTAAACGCTCTTTGCCTTTGGGAACGCGGACTTCAACAACGCGGTCAATAAACAGCGCGTCGGGGCTTCCTTTCTCGATTGCCGAAATCTTGTTTTGCAAGTCTGCTTCTTTCGCTATAAGCAACTGCAATTCCGCAAGCATATTTGTTTCTGTATCAAGCGTGATACTTTCGATGTATTGCCGCTGTTCGTCTGGAAGATCGCAAAGGCGAACCGCCGAATATGCGCCGTGCGTTTCGGCGTTTTTATTGCCAAGGGGCGCGCCCGCTCCAGCCGCGTTTTTATTGCCCGGCTGTCCTCCGCGCTTTCGCTTTGGCTGTTGTTCTTCAAGGGCCGCTTGCCATCGGTCAACACTCTTCCATTTGCGGACCTGTTCGGGCTTTACTCCGACGGCTTCCGCCACCTCTTTCGGCGACATTTGCCCGTCGGAATCAAGCCATAATTGCCGCGCTTTGTCCCGCTCCGGGCTTCGCTCTCTTGCCATGCGCCGCCGTCCCCTTTCGTTTGTTTTTCATTTTTCGTTCCGGGCGTTCCCCCGGAAGCGCGTAAAAAACGGGCCATGTTCAAAACATGGTCCGTTTTGGCTGTCCGGGCGGCGCGGAGGAATACGCCGCCCGCTTCGTTGTATTCACTTTCCACGATACCAATTTTAGCAGAAAAAACAGGCAATGGGTGGCAATCTTAATTTTCCGGGAATTTATAGCGCGCAATGGTCTTATTCTGCCGAAACAGCTTCGCCAGCCGTTCGAGGGCGGCAACGCGAATATTGCGACATTGCCGCGGGCTGTAATTCAGCCGTTCCGAAATTCGTTCCCATTGTTCGCCGTCGATATAGAACCCCAAAATAACCGCTTTTTCGTGGTATGTAAGGCGGTTCAACTCCGACAAGATTTCCCCCTTGATTTTCAACAGCTTTTCGTTTTCACGGTTCATTTTTTCGATGGTGTCAGTAACCGAACGGGGGATATTCAGCACTACGCGTTCAACGGGGCTTGAAACGCTCCCTTTGCTGTGCGGCATACCGTCCGTATTGACCGCCCCCAGCGACGTGTAATACTGATCTTCGAGGTTTTTAATAACCCGCTCGTTCATCCTGATTGTTTTATCTGCGTCCCGGTAAAATTGCAGAATCGCAATAACCTTTTTGTGTTCGCGTTTCATTGCCTGTCCTCCCAAGTGTGCGTTAAGGCGGTTTGTATATCCGCCGATAGATTCGTTCGCTCTCTGCGCGCCTGATTTCGGCGCGGTATCGCTGTTCAATAGCTCGCGCGCGGTCCCGATCACGTTTCCGCCGCCGGGCGCGGGGTTCGATGTTTAACACTTCTAATTCTTCGGCTATTTCCTCGAAAGTCGCCGTCAATTTATCGAACGCGCTTTGAATGCCATCCCGTAGCGCTTGCAAAGCCTGTAAAATCTTCCCCGTGGCTTCTTCTAACGAAAGCGTTGTTCTTTCCGCGAGTATGCGGGCGGCTTCTTGCAGACGGGCGGCTTCCTCCGTTGAAAACGCGGCGACGATAAAGGCGTTGTGTTCACCCATCGGCGCGCCCTCACTCTTCCGCCGGGGAACAGAAATATTCCACCGAACAAAAGATTTTGATTAGCCTTCCGCAATGCGGGCAGTTGACGGGGCCGCTTACTTGCGTTCCCAAGGTGTTATAATTGACCGCTTCCGCCGCGTCGAATTTCTCCCGGCAATGCGGGCAAATGCCGCCGTCAATGCACCGTGTTTCCTCTGTCGGGTCCGGCTGTTTCGGGGCTTCCGCCGCGGGTGGTTCATTGCTCCCGGTGTCCGGCTCCCGCTCCGGGGGCTTATCTTCCGCCGCCGCGGGGGTTTCTTCGGCTTCCGGGCGCTCCGGCGGCGCGGGCGGTGTCTCCGCAGTGTTTCCCCATGTCCTGCCCGGTGCGGTGGCCCACCGCTCTTTTTCCGGGGCCGGGTCCGGCTGTCCCGCCGCCGGGACATTCGCGCCCGTTTCCCGCTCTTCGCAAAATCCAATTTTCGGCGCTTCGTGTTTCTCCGGCGGCTGTTCGGTCTGTGCAGGCGGCGCGGCCTGCGGCTTGCGGCCCCGTGCGGCCTTGATGGAGATTTCCCCGGTCCTCTGATATTCCGCAAAAGCGGCGTTCTGTTCTTCCTCCGAAAGCCCGGACAGTTCATAGGCGGTCGAAACGTTTATGCGGTCCTCTTTCAGTTCTTCCATGAATGCCGGGCAGAGATTCCGAATGATCGCGTCATACCGTCCAATCTGCGCCGGGCTGGTGTGAAGCACTTTTGCGATAAAATCGCGGGTTCCGTCCGCTTGTACCTCTTCACCGTGGAACACGGTTGCGACGATCTTTTGCAGGACGGCGACGAACCGGGGGTTTCTCTTTGCCTTTTCCAGCACGTCCCGCAAATACCGCACTTCTTCGATTTTGTCCCATGCGGTTTTCTCTCGCTGGGAGTTGGTGACAATCAGGTTCAGGCCGTCCCGGATTTCCTGATCTTCCGCCGCGTCCTCGTTCGGTTCCACGGAACAGGTGACGAATTCATATTGCGGCTTTCCCTCTTGCACAAGGGCAATCGACGCAAGGCGGCGGCGGTGTCCCGCAATGACCTTGTATTTTCCGCCGTCGAGCGGGACGACAACAAGGTTCTGAAGCACCTTGCCCGCGATTTCGATTGCAACTTTCAGTTCTTCGATTTCCCGCATGGAATAGAAATTATCTTCCGACGGTACAAGGTCAAAGACGCTGATTTTCTTAATCTCGCTTTCAGCGGGACGGGGCTTTGTGGCCCCGCCGCCCGCCGCGGCCCGTGAAGTGTCGCTTAAAATCTGATTCAGATTGAATTTACCTTTTGCCATTATGTACGCCCCTTTCTGTCCGAATCGGACAAATCAACGGTGAACGCCTATGCGTCCGCGTCCCGTTATCGGTTTGAACGCTTCGCGGCACCCGTCCGGGTCGCCGCAACCGGGCCAGAACCCACAACGGCAAAACCTCTTGTCCGTCGCGTCGTCCACGTCCAGCCGTTCGCAAATCTCGCATTGATACGCCCGGATTTTCTTTTTGTTGTTTTTGCAGTATTCCGGGGTGGCTTCTTTTTCTTTCATGTCCGGCCCCTCTGCAAATATTCCCGCACGAATGCGATATAGTCCATTGCGGCCCCGCTCCGGCGGCTGTATTCCGCAATGGGGGATTCTGAAAAGGTGCTTTCGGTGACTTTCTCCGAATACCGAATGCGGGTGTCGAACACGGGATATTCGGGCTGGGCGCGTAACCATTCTTCGCCCTGCTTTTCAGCGTCGGCCCGAATAAAGCAGGTAATCAGGCACCCGGCAAGCCGCAAGCGCGGGTTCAGGTCGTCCCGTGTGTCCTCGATCTGCTCTTTCAGTTCGGCCAGCCCGTCAAAGGCGTATTTGTCAATCTTGATCGGAATAATCACGTCGTCGGACGCGACAAGGGCGTTTATGGTCGAAATATTGATGTCCGGGGCGTTGTCGATTATGCAATAATCATATTCGCCCGCTACGGGGTCCAGCGCGGCCCGTAGGCGCGTTTGCTGGGGACGGGTGCTGTCCATCATTACTTCGAGATTCGCGCGAATCAGGGTCATATTTGCGGGCAATACGTCGATGTTTTCAAACCGGGTCTTTCTGATAACTTCGTGAACGTCAATCCGCCGGGCGGTCAGAACGTCGGAAAGGCTCTTTTCATCGTAGGAATGAACCCCGAACGATTTTGACGTGTTACCCTGCTTGTCGTTATCCACAAGCAAAACCCGCTTGTTGTGGAAAACCGCGAGAACGTGCGCCATGCTGTCGGCGGTCAGCGTCTTTGCAACGCCGCCTTTCAGGTTGATAATTGATATAGTTTTCACCGTGCAAACCTCCTATTGTGAATTTGTCCCGCTCGGCGGCGGGTATTATCCGAACCGCTTTTTGATAAACTCTTTGAATTCCGGGGGGAGCTGGCTTGATTCGTCGCAAATCAGGATTTCAACCCGTTTCCCGTCGTGTTCATTTCGGGGTTGGTCCTGCGGCTGTTTTCTCCGAATCGGACCCGATGTGGGTGGCGGGAACGGCTCTGTCGTGCCGCTTTGTGCCGCGGGGGTCCCGGCCCGCTCCTTTGCGGGCGGGGCGACGATATGCACCAGCGTTCCGCTGTCGTCCAGTTCATACAGGAAAGTAACGGTTCCGTACTTCGCGCTATGTTCGCACACAATGTCGGTGATCGTGTGGACTTCTTCAACCACCGCCGCCGGGTCGAGTTTGAAGCATTCCGCTTCCGCCAGCGAAACCCGGCGGCGCTTTTTGATTTTGTCCCCGATCTCAAAGGGGCAATAGGCGTTAAATTGCGTCAACTGCATTTTCAATTCCTCCGTTCTTTGTAGTGCTTTTTGCAAGCGGGCAAATTTTGATAGACCATCCACCGCCGGGGCTTCTTTTTACATTTTCCAGACGTGGCGGGAAACCCGCCGTTCCATCCCCGGTCGAAATAAGCGCACCCGCCGCACGTTCCGGGCTTTTCTTCTGTTATCCGGGCGTAATGTCCGTTCATATCAAGCACGCCCCATTTCTGCCCGCAAGTCGTCCTTTATGTAAAATTCCCGTCCGTGTTCCCGGCAAAGGCGTTCAGCTTCTTTCCCAAAGTGCGCCCATCCGCCCGCCTTGATTACGTCCGGCGGCGTTTCGGCGTGGTTTAGCTTGCCGATTTTGAAAAGGTCGATTGCGTCGGCGTACTCGATGTATTCATACACAAGCGCGGGTTTGAATACAGGTTCAAAGCTTGCCCATGTTTTAACGCCCTGCGCGTGCGCCGCCTTTATGGTCGCGTACCGCTCCGCCGATACCGCCGCGCGGGGTTCCTCTTCATCAACTCCCGTTAATGTCACCCCGAACCAATCGCCGGAATCCAGCAAATCAAAGTCCCGCCGGGCGCGGTCACCGCCTTTTGTCAGGATTTTTACATGGTTTCCGCTTTCCTTGATTGCCTTTATCACTTCCCGCGTGGGCGCGGTGTCGATGTCGGCGGGGTAGGGGTCACACGTGAAGCAGAGGAAAACCGTTTTCCCTGTGGTTTTCTCCCGCTCCAACTGCCGCCGGACCGCTTCAACGATACCGGGGCGGGCCTGTACCTCCGTAAACGCTCCCCGCTCCTTATGAAGCACGGCGGGGGCGTAGCAGTAGGAACAGCCGTGATTGCACCCGGTATAGATGTTCACCGCAAGTTCTCCGTATTCGCGGGCACGCCCGCGGGGTTCATAGATCGGTTTATTCATTTTCGCTTTCATCCTTTCTTCCGCCGCCGGGCGGTGGTTCTTTATCCCAGCGCGTCCCGAATCGCTCTTGAACCCGCCGCAACAAGTCCCAATAATCGCGCCTGTATCTGTCGCATTGCCGTTCTAACTGTGAGATTTCGCGGTTTGCGCTTTCGACATAAAGCGGGTCGCCGCTTCTGATCTGCTTTGTCACCTCCCGGCAAAGTGACCGAATCATGTAATCTTTCAGCTTGTCCGCATTTTCAACCGGGCGGCGCTTCGCCTTTTTGACGCTGTAAGCGAACCCGCCGCGTTCGATATAAACGCCGACGTGATCGGGAATTTCTGCTTTGACCTCTTCGTAAAGTTCCGGCGGCAAAACATAATAGTTCAGGTGTCCGACGAAAGAGTTGTGACAAGGTGAATGGAAATCGGCTTTTGTGACCTTGATTTCGTAGCAACGGAATGTCCCTTTCGTGTCGTAGGTCATATAATCGACGCGTTCTTTCCCGAACCACCCTATTGTGACTTCAAAGCAACCGAACGTCCCTTGATTGTTCGTAGCTTTCCATATCGCCTTTTCAAGCCGCTTCGTTTCCTCTGTTTTCACTTCCGCCGCCGCGCTTTCTTTTTCTTCTTCCGGGGCCGGGCCGGAGGTTCCGGCGGGTCCGGCGGTATGATCTCTTCGCACATAACTTCGATTTCCTCCACGTCCTCCGGCGGGAAGCAGAGAACCGCGCCGGGGTCGTAGGTCTGCCCGGCCCAATCCGTCTTGAATTTTTCGAGGTCATTTTTATACCGGGGGTACGGGTGGACCTGTTCGGAGTAATAAAGCGCCATCATCATGCGTTCATCGTCTACGGGGTCCCAATTATGCAGATGGTAGCTTTCGTGATTGTCATAGGCCCAAAGGGAAAGCAGGACGACAAGGCCGTTGAATTCCTCGTTTGCCCGTTGGATATTCTCGAAATCCCGGTAAGTAAGGCCCTGCCCCTTGTACCGCTCCCGGATTTCTTCAATGGTTCTTCCGCCCGTTTTCAGGCGGCAACGAATAACTTTCGGTTGATAGTTCATGTGTTTGCACCGTCCATTCCGCAAATAATTTTCATGTTCAGGCATTCCGTTTTCCCAATCTGCGCGGGGCTTTTTACGACGACGAAAGGCCATTCCCACCAGCCTTGTTGACCGCGGGCCGGAATCGGGGTATCGAACATGACCGGGTTTTCAAGCACCCATGCGAACCGCCCCGGCGAATAGTCGCCCAGCAACCGCTCCCGCTCGGTCAGCTTGTCCATGATTTCTTCCACGGGGACGCAATCGACAATATCGACGCACCCGATCACCGCGCCGCGCGGTAGGTCTGTTTTTCCACCGATTGCTTCCATAACCCCCAAAAAGTCCCGGTCAGAAAGGCTCCTTGTCGCCCTCCGTTCATCCATTTTCCCGGCGTGGACCGCTACGCGGCCCCGAATGTTCGTCCGCCGGGGGCGGGTTTCGTAATGTTTCAGCCCGGCAACGGTGGCGTATGCGTAGGGCTGATAAACTGTGTATGCTTTCACGTCTTGACCTCCTTTTTGCTGTTATAGACAACTACCATTGACGGGAACGGGGCGGGAGGGTAGGCGTTGCCCTCTTCATCGGTGAAGCGCAACCGCCCGCGCACAAATCGGATTTCGGCGCACCCGTATATGTAGTTGTGAAAATACGTTGTGTCCGTCCGGGCCGGAATCAGCAATACAACGGTTGTCCCGCTCTGGGCTTCTTCGTAAGCCTTGCGAACCCATTTCCCGGTTTCCCTCCCGTATGGAGGGTTGCAGAACACAGCACCCCCCCCCCCCCCCCCGCGCAAGGTTCCACGGGCTTTTCAGCCCGTCGGTTTCCGGGGTGTAGTAGACCGGGCATTTCGCGGTTTTATCGGTCGCCGCCGCGTCAAGTGTGAAATGAAATTCAGCGTTCAGGCGGTCGAAAAACTCTTGCGGGGTGCAATAGTCCATTTTCTTACTGCTTAAAAGCGCGCCGTTCATTCCTCAACCTCCGCCGCCCGCTCGTTCGCGGCCTTGACCGCCGCCGAAATATCCCCGCGGCCTGCGTTCTCAACTTCCACCCGCACAACGTCGCCTGTGCGGTAAACAGAAATCTTGCGTTTCTGCCTGATCTCCGCCACAATGCCGGAAACAGCTTCGCCCGCCGCGACAATCAGGACGACGAACCCCAGCCAAATCCAAAAGCTTGAAAACACGAATTCGATAAACTCCATCGTTAAAATCTCCTTTCCAGTCTTTCAGCAATGTTCAAGATTCCTTGCATTGCTTCTTGAATGTTTGCGTCCGTGTCCGCCGTGATCGAAAGGACCCGCGCAATGTCCCGTAATTCCTCCGCCGCGGTGACAGCTTCCGCCGCCGCGCCGGATTCTTCCATGCAGGCCGGGCAGAGCGGCAACCCCTCCGCGGTGGGCTTCCCGCAACGTTCGCACTTTTGGAGTTTCACCGCCGCCGCCCCCTTTACACCGGGTGGCCCAAAACGACGACGGTTCCCGTTATGATCGCGCCGAACAGATAAACCAGCCAAACGATCATAAGAACCGAAAGCAGGTTTTCGGCCCATCCTGCGACGCGCAAGGCCCACTTTGCCGCGGTCCAGAGGTCCAGCCGCCGGACGTGAAGTTTTACCGTTTGCGGGTTTTTGCCGACGTTCACGTTGTACGTTTCCGCTTTGATACCCGCCGCGACTTTCGGGCTGAAATGCTTTCGGAGGGTGTAGACCACCCAAAAGACGGTAGTAATCAGAAATCCCGCGTTCATTCGGCTTCCTCCGTTTCTCTGGCGTAATAGCAACCCTCGCAATCTTCGAGTTCGCCCGTTTCAATGGGGCAATCTTCGTTTTCGGCCCATTCGGGCTTTCCGCATTCGTACTTCATGTTCTTTCCTCCGTTCAAAATAAAGTTTCTTGATTCTCTTTCAGGTAATCGCAAAGGCGAATTTGCGCCCGTTCCCGGTCCAGACGTTCCACCGCCGCCGCGCAATAGTCCGGGTCCGCTTCAAATGCGAGGAATTCAAAACCCATGTTGTAACAGGCGATACAGCTTGACCCGCTCCCGGCGTGGGTGTCTAATATTCGATCACCGGGCCGGGCGTAGTTCTTCAAAATCCATTCGTACAGGCGAACGGGCTTTTGCGTCGGGTGTATCGTTTGTCCCTCGCTTTGCAGAACCGCGCGATTGATAACAACAACCCGCGTCGGGCAATCGAACGACGAATAGGCAAGTTCGCAATCGCTCATTGAAAGGCCGTGTTGCCCTTTATCCCAAACAATCCAGCCCCGTGTGCCTTTTGTCAGGGAGGGGACGAAATAGTTTCCACCCCAAATGATTTGATTTACCGATACCCGTTCGAGTTCGCGGAAGTATTCGGGCGGCGGGGGTTCCTTGTCCCAGCCTTTCCGGGCGTGATATTTGCGGTTGTGCTTCGGGTTGTTGTGGACCCTCTGCCGTTGCCCGTCGTGTCCGATTCCGTAAGGCGGGTCGCATATCGCAAGTTGAAAGAAATTGTCCGGGATTTCTTTCATTGCTTCCATGCAATCAGCGTTATAAATGCGGTTCAGGTCGAACACGGGTTATTCTCCGCCGCGGCCCCGCAAAGCCAGCATTTTCTCCCGAACCAGCTTGTCAACGACACGGCCCGGCGTTTTCTGTCCGCTCATGTGCATAAGCCGTTCGAGGTTATAGGCTGTTTGCGGTGTGACCCGGACCGTCAATTTCTGCGTGTGCTGTTTTCCCTTGCTCATTGCTCCCGCTCCTTTCGTGGGTATAGTCGAGGAAGAGGACCGCGCCGTTAAATCGGACCCGCCATTGTTCGAGGTCCGCCGCGGTGACGTACTTTCGCCCGAAATGCTCTTTCATGTCCCGCCACACGGCCCAAGGAACAAAGAAAAAGTCGTTCCCGATTCCGGCGCACACGGCGGCAACCGCGCCTTTCTGCCTGTGATCTTCCAGCGCGTCCTGCTGTTCAGATGTCAGAACGTCCCGTTTCAGGCGGTCCGTGGTGGTGTACTTCGCTTCAAAGACGATGGAGCGCCCGCCCGCAAGCGTCCCTTGAAAGTCCGGCTGGGCGCGGGCCGTAAACCGTCCCTTGAAAATCCCGTCGCGGCTCTTCTCCAGCACTCTGAACGGCTCCGGGGTCTTGTCCACGGAAGCCCGGCCCCGGTCCTTGTAGAACGCGCACGCGGCCTTTATGTAGTCCTCGAAAGAATGCCCCTGCGCGTTGTTGATCTTGTTTTGATACCGCCGGGCCAGCAATACTCTTTCCTGTTCGGTCATTCTGCCGCCCCGCTTTCAAGCGCCGCCCGGCGGGTGTGTTCGTCCATCCCCTCCATCATCATCTGCATTTTGAAGAGTTCAGCCGCCGGGGGATGGTCCTCCGTTGAATCCTGCCGTTTTACCTTGTCGGGCGACGGGAATATGTGATTTTTGTTTACAAAGGCGCGAAAGAACCGTTCAATTTCGTTTTCCATAGCCGCTTTGAAGAATTCGTAACTTAATTCGATCTCCAGCCGCTCCGCCGGGGTGCATTCTACGCCCTGCATTTTGTACTTCTTCTTCGTGTTGCGGTTCTTTCGCTCATAAACGCTCCGATCTCCCACCACGGAATATATGACTTGAAACAAAAGTTTTTCTTCAAGCGGGGTTTTGAACCTGAACCACGCCATTTCCCGGCGTTCTTCCGCAATATCCGATTCGCTGATTCCGTATTGCTTCATCAGCTTATCAAGCATAGCGGCGGCGGATTCCTTTTCACCGCCTACGCCGTGCAGGGCCAAAGCCTGAACGCGCTTGATTTTCTGCAAAAGCCGCTCCCGCTCGTTCATTCGTCCCGCTCCCTCCATTGTTCATCATGCGTCGCCCGCATATCCGCCGCGGACAGTTCATAAACAAGGGGAGAAAAGGCCCTTGCCGCCGAAAGTGTCCGGCTTCCGCCGCGGGCCGCGTCGTCAAACGCCCCCATGTGCCAGCGGATTGCGAGGGCTTCCGCGTCCGTCAACCTCATGTGCCGCTCGATCAGGAACACGGATTTTTCACCATGACCGAACGGGAAGCGGTCTTTCACCTGATACCCGCCGCCGCTTTTCGGCTCGTAAAAGTCAGCCTTGCAAACGTCATGGAGTAGGCCGCAAATTGCCGCCGATTCTTCCAGTTCAGAAATGCTGGTGCCTGTCAGTTCCGCGTAATAGTCCAAACGCCCGATTTCTCCCAAATTCATCATTTCGCCGTACACCCGCAAGCTGTGATCGACAAGCCCGCCGGGGTATGCTCCGTGATATTTCGTGCTTGCCGGGGCGGTGAAAAAGTCCGTGCTTTCAAGCCACGCCAGCAGTTCTTCCGCGCCGGGGCGCTTGATCTTCACCCGGTAAATAGTTTTGAACCGTTCCACGTTCGCCGTGTCGAATTTCAACCGTTCTTCGTTTGTCATGTTGAAAACCTCCGTTTCACAATTCCACAATTCCGCCGATTCGGTCCACGTCTGCCCGTGAAACCGTCCGGCGCTTCAAAATGCCCGTGATCGCGTCGCTGTACCGCTCCCAGCGTCCCGACGTTAGGGTAAAATACCGCAATTCCGGGTTGAGTTTCGCCCGAAACTGTAATTGCGTAATTACGTTCCCGTCGATCTTCACGTTCAGCGGATAAACCGCGATTCGCCCGGTGTCCCGGTCAACCTCCCGGCAAATGGCAACTAACTTCATGGGCTGGCCCGCCGCCGGGCGTTCTTCCTGTTCCGGCTTTCTGCAATCGCAAGTTTCGTTCGCGTCCAAATGCGCGCCGCAATCCGGGCATTTTCGGAAAGGCGTTCCCATGACCTCCGCCCCCTTTCTATTCTTTTTTTCGTCGTAATTTCAGGTAGATTGCCCACCCGGTGTAGTCGTTGTATTCGTAGGTAATGCCGTAATCATCGTCGGTCAGGGTCCAGCCGGGGTATTTCTTTTCCCAAAATTCCCGGCCCGGACGCTCCCGCGCCCATTTCTCAACTTGCCGATGATTGTATTTGCCATCGTTCGCACGGCTGTACGGTTTTTTTAGGTTGTGTGAAGAAGTCCACCGCTTTTTCCCGCCGGATTGCTTCACAAGGTAGTTGCAAAGGGCGGCAATTCCGTTTTCGTCGGCTTGCAGGCGGTCAGCGTTGCAAAATCCGATTCGGTCGCCCTGTTTCTGGCCCTTTCGCTTCCGCTTGCGCCACAACTCTTCCACGGTGTCACGGTCAAGCCCTCCGTTCATAACGATATGGTGATGAATGCGAACGGGCTTGTCGCTGTTCTTCTTTGTGGTGCAGGCGGTGACAAGAATATATTTCAGGGGCGGCAACCCTGCTTTCTTCCTCGCGTACTGGACCCGGCGCAAATAGTTTGTCGCTTCCCGCTCCGCGTCCTCTATGGATTGCGGAAGATATTTCGCGCTGTATGTAGCCGTCACGTGCAACGCGTCCGGGTCGTCCCCGAAATTCAGGTTCCCAAGCTGGATGAAATAGCGGCGCGCGTTCTTGTCGTTCAGGTTCCTTTGCTTTGGCTCTGATTCCTTGACCTTTTTTGAACGCTTCCCGCGGCCTGCCGCTGTTTTCTGTCCGTTGGTGTAGGAAAATATATCAACCTCCCGGTAATTGCTCCCGCAATAAATCTTTTTTTCTCGCATAAAGCTTCGCACTATGCTTCACCCTCTTTCTGTGGATGATGAAGCGGGCGTGTTCTGCTGTTCCAGCGTGTGCTATGTCGATAGGTGCAAAGGGGGAAGAGGGTTCCTATCCTGCGCCCCCTCCCTCTTCCCCCTTTGCAAACCCCCTTTACCCTCGGCGGCGCAAAGAGAAGAAAAGAGAAGAGGGGATGGAGCGGGACCGCCCTTGAAAATCCCCGGTTCTTTTGTGTCTGCGTGACAAGGCTTCGCCGGAATCTTAATACCCATTACAAGCCCGCCACGCCGCTTAAAAACGGCGCTGATTATTGACTTTTCCGCCGCTTTGTGCTATACTAACGTTAGGTTGATAGTTGATGTATTTTCATCGGCGGAATCCGCTTCGGCTTGCTCTGCAAAGCAAGTCCGGGGCGGTTTTTCTTATGCAGTTTTTACGCGGCGGGGAGGGTGTCAGCCCTCCGCCGCCTTTGCTTTCTCTTCCTCGCTGATCTCTGCCGCGTCCAGCTTCGCCCGGAACAGGGAAGCAACCGCCGCGCCCAGCGCGTCGCCCCAAACCTCGACAGGGTACGCGTTCAGCATATTCAAAATATCGTCGCGGGCGGCGCTTACCGCTTCGTCGTAGGTGTTGCGCTCCGCTTCCTTGTCCTCTTCGGGGATAGATACCAAGATTTCAGAGTTCAGATAGCAAAGCGGGCGAACGCCGCCGAGGCCGTAGTACGCGCTGTCGTCGGACAACGCGCCGGAGGAATTGACGTTGCGGACGTATGCTTTGTATTCCTCTTTGCAGGACCACGGCGTAAGGGTCCAATACCAACCGTCCAAAATGGGAATAATGGCGCGGAATTGACGGTAAAGACTGTCGGAAAGCAGGGCGATTTTATCGGTTGCGGTCCCGTAGTCGGTCATGCCGTCGTCGGCGGTCAGGTCGCTTTCCCAATCCATGAATGCGGCGCGGTCCGCGCCCTCCGAAACCAGCGCGTCGAGGAACGGGCCGTTCAGTTCGCGGTGCAAAGACGACTTGCGCCAGTCGTTGCAGTTCTCCGCGTCGAATGCCTGTTCAGAAATGCAGGTCGCAGACAGGGCAAGCACGCCGCCGGAAACCACTTTTCCCAGCTTGACCCATTCAACGCCGCCGTACATGAAATGCGTTCCGGCCTGCAAGGTACTAAGCTTTTTCATTATTCTTCGTCCTCCTTAAAATTCGGCTTGAAGCCGTTTTTCAAATCTTCGATCACGTCGCGGACGGTTGTTGAAACCGTGTAATAGATAGCCGGGAGGAAGAGGGCGAATATTTCGCCGCCCACCGCCGCATATTCCCGGCACCTGAAAGCGTAGGCCGCGCCCGCTCGAAAAAGCAGGATTCCGGCAACCGTCAGGGCCGCATACTTCGCAACGGTCCAAAGGTTCACCCGGAAGCGCCGCCGGGTCCGCCGCCGCCGCCGCGGGCGGGCTTGTCCCGCTCCGACGGTGATTGTTATAATCTTCTGCGTCATGGTGTCCCCCTCCGTTCCGCTCTCCGTTTTAATTCAGGCCCTAAAATAGCCATCACGTCCTCGATGTCGTCCGGGCTTTGGGCCTTGTCGTCTATGTAAAGATCGGCGTACACCTTGCGCCCGTCCGACGGTTTCAGCCCAAACCGGGCCGCATACGGGTTTCCCGGATTCTCGTTGACCGCATACAGCGGGATTCCCTGCGCATTGCAGAACGCCACCGCTTCATCAAGCAGGGGCCGCGTTCCATTCTCCCGGCTGGTGTAAAGGATAATCTTTGCCCCCTCCGCCGCCAGCAATTTCACATATTCGATCACAAGCGTTTTCGGCTTTCCAACTTCCGGGAAAGCGTCGGTGCAAAGCGTTCCGTCAAAATCGACGGCGACAAACTCATATTTTGGTGTCATGCGGGCTTGTCCTCCTTTGCGGGTTCGATTCGTTCCGGCGATACAATCACAACGGCGCGGTAATTTTGGTCCAGCAATTCGGCCTGCATAACCAGCCCCGTTCCCGTTGGGTTCTTGCGGTAAATCAGGGCGGAAACGCGCCTATACCGAACGCCGTTGAACGTCACCGGGCATTCGTCCATGAATGCGGCTTTTATTTCCGCGTGGGTCATTGCGCACCGCCTTTCTTACGGGAAATCTCATATTCGGCCCCGTAGCGGCGGCGTTTGCACCGCCAGCACGTGATCTTCATATTGACCCCGCCGCCGACGCGCTTTATATCGTGCTTTCCGGCCTTTTGCAGTTCGAGGAAGCAGGGCAGGCAGAATTGACGCTTCACGTTGTCACCCCCTCCGTTCCGGTCTCTTCGCAATCGCTGGCGCGAATGCCGATACAGCTTCCGGCGTGGTGGATGAAATAGACCTTTTCGCCGTCGCCGGATTCCGAAACGCCGCGAACGTCAAAGGTTCTGCCCGCGTCCACAAGGGGAATTTTGGTGTCGTGGGTGATTCGGATTTTCACGCCGTCACCCTCTTTCCCACGCGCGGTCAATCTGCTTGTGGCAGAATTCCGGGCCGTTGCTGTTGACCCAATCGTTCAGGGCTTCGCGGTCGTCCTCCCGGCGGCGCTTCTCCAGCACGTCGAAATTGTCTTGCAGGGTTTCGGGGTCAAGGAATTTCAGGCTTTGCCCGGTTCCGTGGGCCATTTCAGCAGAAACCACAATGCACCCCGTTTCGCCGTAGGTGTCCGGGTGAATTCTGACGTACAGATTCCCGATTTCCATTGTGAAATAACCGAACGGGGCGGGTTCTTCTTTCGCCAGTCCCTTTGCGGTCCCGAATTCCTGAATCGCAACCGCACGGGCCTTTTTCAAGGTCAGCTTCACGCCGCCGGGGTATTGCTTTTTCTTCGTCATGTCGATTCCGCCTTTCTAACTGCCGGAACGTCGCCGTTCTTTTCGTAATAGAACATGAATTGTTGAATCAGGCCCGCATACCCGGCGTACCGGGCGGCGGGGAATTCTCCGCCGAATTCACGATCAACCGCGCGCCGAATCCACGTGTCAACCGGGAATGCGGCTTTGTGACCCAAGGCAAAAAGGCAAATACAATTCGCCACCTTGTCGCCGATACCTCGAACGCTTTTCAGGTATGCGCGGGCGGTTTCATAGTCCGCCGTTTGAAGAAAGTTCAGGTCGAACCGCCCGGCGGCAACCGCCGCGGCAAGGTCCTTTATGTACGGTTCGCGGTAGCCCAGCCCGGCGTTTGAGAGGTCAGCGCAGGCCAGCGCGTCCGGGGTTGGGAATCCGTACCAATAGTCGTATATCGATGTATGAAGCGTGCCGCACTCCGCGCAAATCGCCTGAATGTTTCGCCGAATGCGGGGAATATTGTTGTTCTGCGATACCATGAAAGAAACTATCGTTTCCCATATAGGCTGGTTCAGAATCACAACCCCGTCGGAAGCGCGGGCGGCGCGGGTCAAATAGGCTTCCGGGCCATCCTCCGCCGCGTATCGGTTAATCTCCCGCCACATTCCGGCGTAGTCGTCATATACGGCAAAGTAGTTCGCCCAAAACTCCACGGAAGAGGTCAAAACGTTCTGATCGTCAACGGTCAGGGTGTCGCCCATCTGTGTGACGTAGGCGCAAGCGTCGCCCGCCGGGATTCTGTATTTCCGGGTATAGAGTTTTTCCCATCGGAAGCATTGACCGCTGGCGGCGATTTTGTCTAAATCGAAATGGGAAACCCGGAGAACCGCCGCGCTCATTCTGCCGCCCTCTCTTCCGCTTCAAGGGTCAGCCACCAAAGCGGATTGTTTCGGTATTCCTCATGCGGGCAACCGTCGCAATTCAGATAAAGGCAATCGGCGCAAAACCGTTCTTGAAACTCCCGGTCCCACGGCGCTTCAATGACAGGCAGGCCCCGCAAGAATTCGCCCAGTACTTCCGGGCTTTTGGTGATCTGTTCAAACGCGTTCACTTTATAACCCTCCTTGAATGTCTGCCGCGGGCTTCCCGCGCCGCTTGAAACTCTCTTGAAGTCTCTGCTGGGCAAGAACGGGGTTGTATGCTCTCCGCTGGTTGCGGTCGAGTTCTCCCGTTTCGCCGCGCTTCAACTCCCGGTACACCGCCGCCGGAGTAACGCCAAGGTCTGCCGCAATGTCGGCCACCCGGTCGTTGTTCAGGTATCGTGCGGAAATCCGCTTGCGGTCCTGAAAGTTTATATATCTGTACTGCCGCACCATTTTTCACCCCGTTTCTATTGCTTCTCGTGGCGTACTGTGATATAAAAAAAGAAGTGCGGAAGAACCGATTCACCCGTGTTCGGGTGTTTCGTGTCCTTTCGCACTTAATATTACAAGCCGCAGCCGATTTTCTCACAGCAATTTACCCTTGTCTGGACTGTGGCAGGAGTGGTATAATATTTCGACATTTCTTTTATTTTTTAAGGAGGCGGACGATATGACCTATCAGGAGGAATTCATCACCTTTATGGTGCGCTCCGGCGTACTCACCTTCGGAGACTTCACCACCAAATCCGGGCGCAAGACTCCTTACTTTATCAACACCGGCAACTACAAGACCGGCGCGCAGGCTGCCAAGCTGGGCGACTACTATGCGGCCTGCATTCAGCAAAATCTGCCCGATGGAGTGGACTGCCTCTTTGGACCGGCCTACAAGGGGATCCCGCTGGCGGTGGCTGCCGCGTCCAGCCTGTACCGGAACTTTGACCGGGATCTGCCGTACTGCTTCAACCGCAAGGAGGCCAAGGACCACGGCGAGGGCGGTGTGATGGTGGGCTATAAGCCCCAGGCCGGGGACCGGGTGGCCATTGTGGAGGACGTGGTCACCGCGGGCACCGCCGTGCGGGAGACCATTGAGCTCTTCCGGCATGTGGCCGACGTGGATCTCACCGCGCTCATTGTCTCCGTGGACCGGATGGAGCGCGGCACCGGGGAAAAGACGACCATCAATGAGCTTCGGGAACAGTATGGGATCCGGGTGTTTCCCATCGTCACGGTCCGCCAGGTCATCGACCTCCTCTACAACCGGGAGATCGACGGCAGAGTTTACATTGACGATGCCATGAAGGAGCGGATGGAAGCCTATTTGAACCAGTACGGCGGGAAATAAGGAAAAAGCGGGAGGGGGAGCGCACCATGTCCATACACGACGGACACCGGGGACGGATGAAGGAGGAATTCCTGGCCCGCCCCGACTCCTTTCCCGACCACAAGCTGCTGGAGCTGCTTCTCTTCTACGCCAATCCCCGGGGGGACACCAACCCCCTTGCCCACGCCCTCATGGAACGCTTCGGCTCTCTGGCGGGGGTGCTGGACGCACTGCCCGAGGAGCTGCAAAAGGTGCCTGGGGTGGGAGGTCACGCCGTGACCCTGCTCAAGGCCGTGAAGGAGACCTCCGGGCGTTACCTGACGGCCCGGGCGCGGGCGGACGAGGTGGTCACCGGCTCTGCCGGGGCGTACCGGATCCTGCGGCCCTATTTCTTCGGCGCCCGGGCCGAACGGGTCTACCTGCTGTGCATGGACGGCAAGGGGAAGAATCTGGGGGTTCGGCTCATCGCCGAGGGCAACGTCAACGCCGCCGAGGTCACCACCCGGGGAGTGGTGGAGGCTGCGCTCTCTCTGAACGCCACGCAGGTCATCCTGGCCCACAACCACGTCTCGGGGCTGGCCCTGCCCTCTGAGGAGGATCGCGCCACCACTTGCTATTTGGCAAAAGTACTCGGCACAGTGGGGGTGACTCTGGCCGACCACTTGATCGTGGTGGACGACGACATGGTCTCCCTCCGGGAGAGCGGCTTCCGTTTTTCTGGGTGAAAAATGGATTTTTCTCTTGCAATCGAACAAATGTTTTGATACAATGGTGAAAAATCATCTGCGGAGGTGTGCCTATGCCGGAATTCAAAGTCGTCAGTCCCTTTGAACCATCGGGAGACCAGCCTCAGGCCATCGAGGCGCTGGCGGCGGGCGTGGAAAACGGATTGGATGAGCAGACTCTGCTGGGCGTCACCGGTTCCGGTAAGACCTTTACCATGGCCAAGGTCATTGAGAAGGTCCAGCGGCCCACACTGGTGCTGGCCCACAACAAGACGTTGGCCGCCCAGCTTTGCGCGGAGTTCAAGGAGTTCTTTCCCAACAACGCTGTGGAGTATTTTGTATCCTACTACGACTACTACCAGCCCGAGGCCTATATCCCTCATACGGACACCTTTATCGAAAAAGATTCCGCGATCAACGATGAGATCGACCGGCTGCGGCTCTCCGCCACCGCCTCCCTCATCGAGCGCAGGGATGTGATCGTGGTTTCCTCGGTGTCCTGCATCTACGGCCTGGGCGAGCCGGACGACTACGCCCATATGATGATCACCCTCCGGGTGGGGCAGACCCTTGGGCGGGAGGAGTTCATGCGCCGGCTCATCGAGGACCGGTACGAGCGCAACGACATCGCCTTTGAGCGGAACATGTTCCGGGTCCGGGGAGACACCATAGAGGTCTTTCCGGCCTACTGGAAGGATACCGCCATACGGGTGGAGTTTTTTGGGGACGAGATCGACCGCCTCAGTGAGATCAACGTGGTCACCGGAGCGCCTATCCGCCGGCTGGAGCACATTCCCATCTACCCTGCCAGCCACTATATCACGCCCCGGGAGAAGATGGCCGGAGCCATCCAGGAGATTTACAGGGAGCTGGAGGAGCGGGTGGCCTTCTTTGAACAGAACAATCTCCTGGTGGAGGCCCAGCGCATCAAGCAGCGCACCATGTACGACATTGAGATGCTCCAGGAACTGGGGCACTGCTCCGGCATCGAGAATTACTCC
The DNA here is from genome assembly GCF_050313575.1 of Candidatus Pseudoscillospira sp. SGI.172. Classification (NCBI taxonomy): domain Bacteria; kingdom Bacillati; phylum Bacillota; class Clostridia; genus Candidatus Pseudoscillospira; species Candidatus Pseudoscillospira sp. SGI.172. Next base: position 167,776 of record NZ_JBNPLQ010000001.1, read on the forward strand.
CGGGTGATCGCCGGGCGGCCCGAGGGTTCCGCTCCCATGACGCTGCTGGACTATTTTCCCAAGGATTTTCTGCTGTTTATCGACGAGAGCCACGTCACCCTGCCCCAGGTGCGGGCCATGTACAACGGGGACAAGGCCCGAAAGACCACCTTGGTGGACTACGGTTTTCGCCTGCCCTGTGCCTTCGACAACCGCCCCCTGAAGTTCGAGGAATTCGAAGAGCGGGTCAATCAGGTGGTGTATGTCTCCGCCACCCCCGGGGAGTACGAGAAGAGCCGCTCGGGACAGATCGTGGAGCAGGTCATCCGGCCCACCGGACTGCTGGATCCCAGGATCGACGTGCGCCCGGTGGAGGGGCAGATCGATGACCTCATCGGGGAGATCAATGCCCGCACCCAGCGGGGCGAGCGGGTTCTGGTGACCACGCTCACCAAGAAGATGGCGGAGGACCTCACCGCCTACCTGAAAAACGTGGGGATCAAGGTGCAGTACATGCACCACGATATCGACACCATCGAGCGGCAGGAGATCATCCGGGACCTGCGGCTGGGTACCTACGACGTGTTGGTAGGCATCAACCTCCTCCGGGAGGGCCTGGACCTGCCCGAGGTGTCCCTGGTGGCCATTCTGGACGCAGACAAGGAGGGTTTCCTGCGCAGTGAGACCTCCCTCATTCAGACCATCGGCCGGGCGGCCCGGAATGCCGACGGCCTGGTCATCATGTATGCGGACAAGATGACTCCCTCCATGATGGCGGCCATCGGAGAGACCGAGCGCCGCAGGGCCAAGCAGGATGAGTTCAACCGGGCCCACGGGATCACGCCCCGGACCATCATCAAGTCGGTGCGGGATGTGGTGAACCTCTCCGAGGCAGAGGAGGCGGCCGACCGTACGCTTCGGGACAAGCGCAAGATGACCCGCAAGGAGCTGGACGCAGCCATCGAGAAGCTGGAAAAGGAAATGAAAGAAGCGAGCAAGCGGCTGGAGTTCGAGTACGCCGCGGTGCTGCGGGACCGGATCATCGAGCTGAGGGGGAGGTGAGCTTCTTTCATTTTCCGGGCCCCGCCGCAGGTGGGGCGGCGCGGTTCGCGCCGTGAATCTCGCAGCCGCCAAAGGCGGCGGAGAGTTCCGTTTGAGGGAATTGATTTCCCCCAAACGAATGAAAGGTTCCGGGGTCCCCATTCAGCGGAAGCCTTTCGGGCGTAGAACGGATTGACAGAAAGAGAGGGAACGACATATGAAATACAAAGAGTTGGGAAAGACCGGTCTCAAGTGTGCCGTGATCTCCTTCGGCGGGATCCCCATCCAGCGCAGCGACGCGGCCAACACCGTTGCGGTGGTGGACGCCCTGGAGAAGTACGGCATGAACTATATCGACACCGCCCGGGGCTACACCGTTTCGGAGGAGTACCTGGGCGCGGCGCTGGAGGGCCGCCGGGAGAAGTTTATCCTGGCCACTAAGTCTATGTCCCGGGACTATGAGGGCATGAAGAAGGACGTGGAGATCAGCCTGAAGAATCTCCGCACCGATTACATCGACGTCTATCAGCTCCACAATCTGGCTTTGAAGGATTACGACAAAGCCTTTGGCCCCGGCGGGGCCTACGAGGCGCTGGCAGAGGCCAAGGCCGCGGGCAGGATCCGCCACATCGGGGTCACTGCTCACAGCCTGGACGCCTTGAAGAAAATGATAGAGGAGCAGGGGGAGCGCATTGAGACCGTCATGTTCCCCTACAACATCGTGGAGACCCAGGGAGACGCCGTACTCAAGGAGGCCCGGGCCAGGGGCATTGCCACCATTGCCATGAAGCCCATGGCCGGGGGCAATCTGGACGACGGTAAGCTGGCCCTCCGCTTCATTGAGGCCTCGGGGGCCATCGACATCTCCATCCCGGGCATGGGTTCGGTGGAGGAGGTGGAGCGCAACGCCTCTGCGGCCGAGGAGCTCACGCCCCTGACCGAGGAGGAGCTCAAAACCTGCGAGACCATCCGTCGGGAGCTGGGCAACCATTTCTGCCGCCGGTGCGGCTACTGCGCCCCCTGTACCGTGGGCATTGACATCCCCTCCAACTTCCTCATGGTGAACTACCTTCGGAAGTACGATCTGGCCGACTGGGCCCGGGCCCGTTACAGCGGCATGGCCCACCACGCCGGGGAGTGCATCGGGTGCGGCGAGTGTGAGAAGCGCTGCCCCTATGAGCTGCCCATTCGGGAGATGCTCAAGGACGTTGCCGGAGAATTTGGGGTATAATGAGGCTGGACCCGCTTTGGCGCATCCCAAATCGCTTTTGCAAATGAAAAAAGGAGATTCAAACCGATGCAAGACCACATTACCGTCAAAGGAGCCCGGGCCAACAATCTGAAAAACGTGGACGTGTCCATCCCCCGGGACCGGCTGGTGGTGCTCACCGGCGTGTCCGGTTCGGGCAAGTCCTCCCTGGCCTTCGATACCATCTACGCCGAGGGTCAGCGCCGGTATGTGGAGTCCCTGTCCTCCTACGCCCGGATGTTTTTGGGTCAGATGGAGAAGCCGGACGTGGATTCCATCGACGGCCTCTCTCCGGCCATCTCCATCGACCAGAAGACGACCTCCAAAAACCCCCGTTCCACCGTGGGTACCGTCACGGAGATCTACGACTATCTGCGCCTTCTGTGGGCCCGGGTGGGCACGCCCCACTGCCCCGTCTGCGGCAAGGAGATCCGGCAGCAGACCATCGATCAGATCATCGATCAGGTCATGCGCCTGCCCGAGGCCACCCGGATCCAGATCCTGGCCCCGGTGATCCGGGGAAAGAAGGGCGAGCATCTGAAGATCTTCGAGGACGCCCGAAAGTCCGGCTATGTCCGGGTGCGGGCGGACGGCTCCCTCTATGATCTCTCCGAGGAGATCAAGCTGGACAAAAACAAGAAGCACAATATTGAGATCGTGGTAGACCGCCTGGTCATCCGTGCGGACATCACCCAGCGGCTCACCGACTCGGTGGAGATCGCCTCCGGGCTGGCCGGGGGCCTGGTGGTGGTAAACGTGGCGGGGGAGGACCGGGATATCCTCTTTTCCCAGAACTACGCCTGTGAGGACTGCGGCATTTCCATCGAGGAGCTCACTCCCCGGATGTTCTCCTTCAACAATCCCTTCGGGGCCTGCCCCACCTGCACCGGGCTCGGGGTTCAGCTCAAGGTGGACCCCGAGCTCATCATCCCAAACCGGGACCTCTCCATTTTGGACGGGGCCATCACGGCCTCGGGCTGGAACAACATCAAGGGGGACTCCATCTCCCGGATGTACTTCGAGGCGCTGGCCAAGCGCTACAAATTCAAGCTCACCACCCCCGTGAGGGATTTGTCCGACGAGGTGCTGGACGTGATCCTTTACGGCACCAAGGGGGAGAAGCTCAAGCTCACCTACGACCGGGCCAACGGCCAGGGCACGCTGATGCAGGCCTTCGAGGGCATCTGCAACAACCTGGAGCGCCGCTACCGGGAGACCCAGTCGGACTCCGTCCGCCGGGAGCTGGAGGAGTGCATGTCGGAGAAGCCCTGCCCCGACTGCCGCGGCAAGCGGCTGCGGCGGGAGTCGCTGGCGGTGACGGTGGGCGGGCTGGACATCGACGCCTACTGCCGCCTGTCGGTGAATGCCGCTCTGGACTTTATGGAGCGGCTGGAGCTGTCTCCACAGAAGATGCTCATCGCCGCCCAGATCGTCAAGGAGATCAAGTCCCGCCTGGGCTTTTTGCAGTCGGTGGGACTGGAGTACCTCACCCTGTCCCGTTCCGCCGGGACCCTCTCCGGAGGCGAGAGCCAGCGGATCCGCCTGGCCACACAGATCGGCTCTTCCCTGATGGGGGTGCTCTATATCCTGGACGAGCCATCCATCGGGCTGCACCAGCGGGACAACGACAAGCTGCTGGCGACCCTCAAGCACCTGCGGGACCTGGGCAATACCCTGCTGGTCGTGGAGCACGACGAGGACACCATGCGCGCCGCCGACCATATCGTGGACGTGGGCCCGGGGGCCGGCGTCCACGGGGGCCGCATCGTGGCCCAGGGCACGGCGGAGGAGATCATGGAGAATCCAAACTCCATCACCGGCGCCTATCTCTCGGGGGTCCGAAAAATCCCGGTTCCGAGCGAACGGCGGAAGGGGAACGGCCAGTTCCTCACTGTGCGCGGCGCGGCGGAGAACAACCTGAAGGATGTGGATGTGTCCATTCCCCTGGGCACCTTTACCTGTGTCACGGGTGTGTCCGGCTCGGGCAAATCTTCGCTGGTCAATGAGGTGCTCTATAAAAAGCTGGCCGCCGACCTCAACCGGGCCAAGACCCGCCCGGGTAAGCACCAGGCCATCGAGGGAGAGGAGTACCTGGACAAGGTCATCGACATTGACCAGTCTCCCATCGGCCGCACCCCGCGCTCCAACCCGGCCACCTACACGGGACTCTTCAACGACATCCGGGAGCTCTTCGCCTCCACCCCAGACGCCAGGGCAAGGGGCTACGGGCCGGGCCGGTTTTCCTTCAACACCCGGGGCGGCCGGTGCGAGGCCTGCTCGGGCGACGGCCTCATCAAGATCGAGATGCACTTCCTTCCCGACATCTATGTCCCCTGTGAGGTGTGCAAGGGCAAGCGCTACAACCGGGAAACTCTGGAGGTGCGCTACAAGGGGAAGAACATTTACGAAGTGCTGGAGATGACGGTGGATGAGGCCCTGCCCTTCTTTGAAAATCTGCCCAAGATTTATAACCGTCTCCTCACGCTCAGTGAGGTGGGGCTCTCCTATGTGAAGCTGGGCCAGCCTTCCACCGAGCTCTCGGGCGGCGAGGCCCAGCGGGTGAAGCTGGCCACCGAGCTGGCCAAGCGCTCCACCGGCCGCACCATCTATATCCTGGACGAGCCTACCACCGGACTGCACAGCTACGATGTCCACAAACTTCTGGAGGTTCTTCAGAAGCTGGTGGACCTGGGGAATACCGTGGTGGTGATCGAGCACAATCTGGATGTGGTCAAGACGGCGGACTACCTTATTGACCTGGGCCCCGAAGGGGGCGACGGCGGCGGCACCGTCGTCTGCACCGGCACGCCGGAGGAGGTGGCCCGGTGCGAGGCAAGCTACACGGGCCGGTATCTGAAACGGATTCTGGAATGCGCCGGGGGCTGACTTCATAAAATCTTCATCCCCAAAACCAGCGCGGTATGGTACAATAACTCTATCATAACCACAGGAGGATGGACGGTTTGGATTTACTGCAATGGCTCAACGGGACGCCCTGGGGGGAATTTGTGTTCACCATGCTGGTGTCCATGGTCCCTGTTGTGGAGCTGCGCGGCGGGCTCCCCTTCGGGGTGGCCCTGGGCCTGCCGCAATGGGCGGCTCTGCTGGCCAGCATCCTGGGGAACATCATCCCTCTGCCATTCATTGTGGTGTATATCCGCCGGATCTTCCAGTGGATGCGCCGGCGGATCCCCAAGCTGGACGGCCTGGTGGATTCTCTGGAGCGCAAGGCTCATCTGAAGGGCCGGAAAGTGAGCAAGTACAAATATCTGGGGCTGATGATTTTTGTGGCGATCCCGCTGCCCGGGACCGGCGGCTGGACCGGAGCCCTGGCGGCGGCCTTTCTGGACATGCCGCTGCGGAAGGCGCTGCCGTCCATTGTGGCGGGCGTGTGCATTGCCGGGATCATCGTTTTCTGTATCACCTATGGGGTCACCGCCATGATCTGAGCGGGAACCAAACCCGCTGTATCTGCGTAGAATGGCCCGAGGTGAGTGAAGATGCGGGCAATTACGGAGATCGTGCTGGCGCTGCTGGCGGTGGTAGGCCTTCTCAGCCTGGGCTGGCTGCTCTTTGGAAAGATCCTGACCCCGGTGGGGGGCGGCAGAGTCTGCGCCGTGGTCCCCGGCGAGGGGGACGGCGGAGACCTGGAGCAGGCGGTGACCGGACTGCTCTGGCTGCGGGGCGGCGGGCTGATGCGGGGGACGGTGGTGATCGCCGACTGCGGCCTCAACGCCGCGGGGAAGGCGGTGGCAGCGGCTCTGACGCTGCGGGAGCCGGGAGTCGCCCTCTGCCCGGTGTCCGATCTGCCGGACTACATACGGGGATTGCGGGAAGGCGGGCATTGAGAAATGTCCGCTTTTTTTCATGCTATGGATACGCCCGGGCGGAGATGCGCCGGGAAAGAGGTGAGAGACTGTGGAAGAGAACCAAAACCGGATCGAGGGCACGGTGGAGACCGTCATCTATCAAAATGAGGAAAACGGCTACACCGTTCTGAAGCTGGATGTGGGGGAGGATCTGGTGACTGTGGTGGGGTGCATGCCCGGTGTGGCTCCGGGGGAGGCCCTCTCGGCGGAGGGGACATGGGCCCGCCATGCCTCCTACGGGGAGCAGTTCAAGGCTGAGGTGGCCCGGCGGGGAATGCCCACGGGGGAGAAGGCGATCTTTGACTACCTGGCTTCCGGCGCGGTGCGGGGCATTGGAATGGCCACTGCCCGGCGAATGGTGGAGGAGTTTGGCTCCGACGCGCTGGAGGTGCTGGAAAACCAGCCGGAAAAGCTCACCGCCATCAAGGGGATCACCCGGAAACGGGCCCTGGCTATGGGAGAGGCTTTCCGCCTTCAGATGGGGATGCGCCGCCTGCTGGACTTCCTCACGGGCCACGGCCTGCCCCCCCAGCTGGGGATGCCCCTCTACCGCCGGTTTGGAGACCGGGCGCTGGAGGCCGTTCGGGCCAACCCCTATCTGCTCACCGAGGGGGAGCTGTCCATCCCCTTCGGGCAGGCCGACGCCCTGGCGCTGGAGCTGGGCTTCGACCGGGAGGATCCCCAGCGGCTGGAGGCGGGGCTCTCCTTTACGCTCCGGCACAATCTGGACAACGGGCACACCTTCCTGCCCCGGGGGAAGCTTCTCGCCGCCACCGCCGCCCTGGTGGGGGGCGTGGAGGAACCGGAGACTCTGGCCTCGGCACTGGACGCCCTGCTTCAGCAGGGGACGGTGGTGGAGGAGGAAGTGGCGGGGGAGGACGCCTGTTATCTCGCTCAGCTCCACGAGGCCGAGTGTGCGGTGGCCGACCGGATCGCCGCTATGAGCGGGGGGGAACTCTGCCCGCCGGAGAATTTGGACCAGCTGATCCGGCGGATCCAGACGGCCCAGGGGATCACCTATGCTCCCCAGCAGCGCCGGGCGGTGGAACTGGCCGCCCGGCGGCAGGTGATGCTCCTCACCGGCGGCCCGGGCACCGGAAAGACGACCTCGCTTCGGGGCGTGCTGGCTCTGTTTGAGGCCTTGGGGCTGGACACCGCCCTGGCCGCGCCCACAGGCCGGGCGGCCAAGCGGCTGGGGGAGCTCTGCTCGGCCGAGGGAGTCACCATACACCGCCTGCTGGAGACCCGCTTCGACGCCCGCACGGGCCGGCTGGTCTTTGCCCACAATGAAAACGACCCTCTGAAGGCGGACGCCGTTATCGTGGATGAGACCTCCATGGTGGACATCACGCTGATGTCCGCCCTGCTCTCGGCACTTCGGGAGGACTGCCGTCTGGTGCTGGTGGGGGATCCGGATCAGCTCCCTTCGGTGGGGGCGGGAAATCTGCTGGCCGACCTCATCCGCAGCGGGCGGGTGCCCACGGTACGGCTCACCGAGGTCTTTCGGCAGGCCGCCGAGAGCGCCATCATCCGCACTGCTCACCAGGTCAACGAGGGCACGCCTCCCAGCCTGAAAAACGACAGCCGGCAGGACTTTTTTTTCCTCCGCCGACCCGACCCCGCCGCTGCCGAGGAGACCATCGTGGAGCTGGTGCGCCAGCGCCTGCCGGAGAACATGGGGATCCAGCCCCAGCAGATCCAGGTGCTCTCTCCCACCCGGAAGTATGCCGGGGGCACCGCCAGCCTCAACCGGGCTATCCAGGCCGCGGTGAATCCCCCCTCGGAGGAGAAGGGAGAGCGGAGATTCGGCCCTTATATCTTCCGCCAGGGCGACCGGGTAATGCAGGTGAAAAACAACTACGACATCATGTGGAAAACGCCCGACGGGCTGGAGATGGGCATGGGCATCTTCAATGGGGACATCGGCCGCATCCTGGAGGTGGATAACCGCCGGGAGGTGGTGACGGTGGACTTTGACGGCCATCTGGTGGACTATTCCCCCGACATGCTGGGAGAACTGGAACCGGCTTACGCCGTCACCGTCCACAAAAGCCAGGGGAGCGAATACCGGGCGGTGATCCTCACCGCGCTGGACACGGCCCCCCGCCTCCTGACCCGGGGAGTGCTTTACACCGCCATCACCCGGGCACGGGAGCTGCTGGTCATCGTGGGGGACGAGGGGGTGGTGGCCCGCATGACCGCCAACAGCCGTCAGTCTAAGCGGTATTCCGGGCTGCGGGCCCGACTGGCCGGAGGAGAGTAAGGGGTCCGGCGTTTCGAGGGGCGGGATCCGTTTGGCTGCAACGTGATTGCAGGCATTCAGGCGCGTGGTTCGAGCGACGATTCCTTTTTAGAAAAGAATCGCCTCTCGAGCGCTCCAAGAAAAATCTTTTCGCCGGTCTTCCGACGGCGCTTTTGCGACCGGCTGATACGGAGCAGCACTCATAGCATCGTCTGCCCCACTGCCGCCTCCGATCTACGAATCCATCAGAGACAGCGACCAACCGGGAAGCGCCTGGAGAGCAGGGCCTTACAGGGGTTGAAAACCGGCGGGAAGCGCCTAAAAAGCGCGGCCTCGCAGGATGCACACGCAGAATGGGCAATCACTTTTTCCAAAGAAATACCTTAAATTTAATGCCGTAAAAATGCACTAACTTTGCATCAAAACTGCCGCAACAAGATATCCTTTGCCTATACAACTCAGGAGGCAGAGGATATGAAAACGCGGAAACATTTGAGCATTCGCATGGACGGGGAGCTCCACGATAAGCTCCAGTATGTAGCGACCTATGAAGGTCGTTCCATGAGCAGACAGATTCTCTATCTGATCACATCCAGCATCCGGGAATTTGAGCGGGAGCACGGCCCCATTACCCAGGGGGATCTCACCGATGCCGACGATTGACTTCCTCTGGGATCTTCTGTTTCCGCCCAAGTGCCCTTTCTGTGGGAGAATCCTGGAGCGGAGCGGAGACCTTCTGTGCCCCGACTGCCAGCGGGAGCTTCCCTGGCTGACCGGCCCGGAGGGGGAAAAGGCGGTGGACTTTACCACTGGCTGTGTGGCCCCCCTGCGCTATCAAGACCGCGTCCGGGATGCTGTCTGCGCCTATAAATTCGGCGGAAAAAGCGCCCGGAGCCGGGCCCTCGGCGCACTGGTGGCCCAGTGTGTGTCCGACCACGGCGGGAGCGCAGATTTGATCTCCTGGCCGCCCCTCTCCCGGAAGCGGCTCAGGCAGAGAGGCTACGATCAGGCCCGGCTGCTGGCCGAAGAGGTTGGAAAAGCTCTGGGCCTGCCCGTGGAGGCCACGCTGACCAAACGGGAGGTCCCGGCCCAGTCAGGGCTGACCGAAGAGGCGGAGCGCCGGGCCAACGTACGGGGAGCCTATGCTGCCCTGGATCCGGAGCGGGTCCGGGACAAGCGGGTGCTTCTGGTGGACGATGTGGTCACCAGCGGGTCCACCCTCTCCGAATGCGCCTGTATCCTGCGTCTGGCGGGGGCTTCGGAGGTCTCCTGCGCCGTGCTGGCCCGGGCCCGTTAAGATATTTTGCGGCTTTTTTGTCTAAGAAGATTGAAATGCGGGAAAAAAGTCGGTATAATGATTGAGATTGAAGATAAGATCATCAGGCTACAATAGAGCTTGTAAACGGAAAGACATTTGAGGTGCAGCTATGTTCAGTAAAGACATTGGGATCGACCTTGGCACTGCTTCCATCCTGGTTTACGTCAAGGGCAGAGGGGTCGTTTTGCAGGAGCCCTCCGTGGTGGCCATCGACAAAAATACAGGCAAGCTTCTGAAGGTGGGCACCGACGCCCAGCAGATGCTGGGCCGTACCCCGGGCAACATCGTGGCCATCCGCCCCCTGCGGGAGGGCGTCATCTCCGACTACGACATGACCGAGCGGATGCTCAAGGAGTTTATCCGGAAGGTGACTTCCTTCCGGCTCTTTAAGCCCCGTATCATCATCTGCGTTCCCTCCGGCATCACGGAGGTGGAGGAGCGGGCCGTCATTGACGCGGGCATCCAGGCCGGCGCCCGCCGGGTCTACCTCATCGAGGAGCCGGTGGCCGCCGCCATCGGCGCGGGCATCGACATCGCCAAGCCCGACGGACACATGGTGGTGGATATCGGCGGCGGTACCTCCGACATCGCCGTCATCTCCCTCTCCGGCATCGTGGAGTCCACCTCCATCAAGATCGCCGGCGACCAGTTCGACGAGTCCATCATCAAGTATATCCGCCGCAAGCACAACGTGCTCATCGGCGAGCGCACCGCCGAGGAGCTGAAAATGCGCATCGGATGCGTGTTCCCGCCCGAGGAGGAGCTGAGCGTGGAGATCAAAGGCCGCTGCCTCATGACCGGCCTGCCCCGGGTGTTCACCGTCACCTCCAGTGAGATGATCGAGGCCTTCGAGGAGCCCTCCGCCCGCATTCTGGAGGCCATCCACGGGGTGCTGGAGCGCACGCCGCCCGAGCTGGTGGCCGACATCTCCAACAACGGCATCATTATGACCGGCGGCGGCTCTCTGGTGAAGGGCTTTGACAAGCTTATCGAGTCCCATACCGGCATCGAGACCCGGGTGGCCGACGACGCCATCTCCTGCGTGGCCTACGGAACCGGAAAGAGCCTGGACTCCCTGGACGGCATGCAGGACGGTACCATCAACCTCTCCCGCCGCAAGCAGCTCAACGGATGAAGAAAAGGGCGGTCCTCCGCCGTACGGTCGGGGATCGCCCTGAAAAAGCCCCGCCTGTCTTTGCAGGCGGGGCCTTTTTGGAGGGAATGAAAATGAAAGAGACAGAGAGCACCCGAAAAAAGCGCCCCTTTTTCACCGTATCCAACCTGGCGGCCGCACTGCTTTGTTTTGCAGCCTTTCTGGCTGTGGGCCTGGGCGGCTACTACATCGTGGTCGGGGAATTCGTCAGTGCCGAGCTGGCGGCCATCTATGCCGTGCTGGCGTTGGTGGGTGGGATCGCCGTACTGCTGCGGCTGCGGCGGTTCACTGTGCTTTACTACCTGGGCTGCGCCCTGGGCTGGGCGGCGGGCTGGTTCGTCTCCGGGCTGAAAGGGGCGTTCGCCCCTACGGCCGGAAATATCTGCACCTTTTTTCTGATCGGCGTGTTCACCCTGTTTGGCGTGATCTTTGAGGGCAAGGGCATGAAGAAGCGCATGGCGCGCCGGAAGGAGGAACGGGCCAGGATCGAAGCCGCGGCGGAGACGGCGCGTCAGGAGAGTGAGCTGGAGCAGGCCAAGCAGGCCCGTCAGGCTGCCGGAGAGGTGCTGGCGCAGACGGTGGATGCGGTGGATGCACCGGAGGAAACGGCGGCTCCGACGGAGGCCGGCCCCATTCCCGCGGCAGCGGCCGAAGGGGAGAAGAGCCAGCAGGGCTGATCGGTCTGGTATACACCGAACGAAAGAACGGATGAGGGGCAGTCATGGGCATGGCCCGACGTCCTCTCATCCGTTTGTGCTTTCTGTTTCAGCGAATCAGTCCCCGGCGACCAGTGCCTCGCCCACCGTGTAGATATCGCCCGCGCCCACCGTGAGGATGAGATCCCCGGGCCGGGCCATCTCCCCCAGCCGCTGGGTGAGGGATTTCAGCGTGGAGAAGTACTCGCTGCCCGGGATGCGTTCAGACAGATCCCGGGAGGAGATCCCCAGGTCGTTGTCCTCCCGGGCGGCGTAGATCTCTGCCAGAAGCGTCACGTCGGGCTCGGAGAGCACATGGACGAACTCGTCGAACAGGGCCCTGGTCCGGGAGTAGGTATGGGGCTGGAAGGCGCAGATGACCCGCTGATAGCCCAGAGACATGGCCGTGGTGAGCAGGGCCTGCACCTCGCTGGGGTGATGGGCGTAGTCATCGTAGACATCGGCTCCGTGGTAAACGCCCTTTTTCTCAAAGCGCCGGCCGGCGCCGCGGAACTGGGACAGGCCCCGGGAGACCGCTTCAGCGGGGACGCCCAGGGACAGACAGGCCGCTGTGGCGGCCAAGGCGTTGCGGACATTGTGTTCCCCCGGCACCTGGAGAGCCGCATGGGTGAAGAACTCGCCCCGGCAGAACACGTCGAACTCCGGCATGCCTCGGTCATAGGTCAGATGTTCTGCGTGAACGTCCCCTTCGCTCAGGCCGAAGGTGAGTACCCGGCGGGTCTCCCCGGCCAGGGTGGTCATGGTGTTGGCGTCGTCCCGGTTGGCCACGATGAGGCCGGTGTTTTCCGGCACCAGGTCGGCAAAAGCCCGGAAGGAGTGCTCCACGTCCTGGAGATCCTTGAAGAAATCCAGGTGGTCGGCGTCCACGTTGAGGATGACGGCAATGGTGGGGAAGAAGGACAGGAAGGAGTTGCAGTATTCGCAGCTCTCCAGGATGATGGTGTCCCCCCGCCCGACCCGATGGCCCGCCCCCAGCAGGGGCAGGGTGCCGCCGATCATCACGGTGGGATCCATGCCCGCAGCCATGATGATATGGGTGCACATGCTGGTGGTGGTGGTTTTGCCGTGGGTGCCCGAGATGCACAGGGCGTTCTGGTAGCGCTTCATGATGGCGCCCCAGGCCTGGGCCCGCTCAAAGACCGGGATGCCCCGGGCCCGGGCGCCGGAGATCTCGGGGTTGTCGTCGTGCGCGGCGGCGGTGCGGATGACCAGCTCGCAGTGATCCAGATGCTCGGCGCTCTGGCCGATCTCCACTTGGATGCCCAGGGAGCGCAGATGCTTCACTGTGTCGCTCTGGCGTGTGTCGGAGCCGGTGATGACCATGCCCATGCCGTGGAGAACTTCGGCCAGGGGGGCCATGGACACCCCGCCGATGCCCACCAGGTGGGCCCGGCGTCCGGGATGCAGATAAGTTGTGATATCGATGTTTGTCATGGGTCGCACACCCTTTTTCATTTTAGTCGGTTGACATATTATTATAAGGCAGCAGGAGAAAATAGGCAAGGTAATTCTATACAAAAGAGTGGGCAGTTATACGAAAAGGAGCGGTTGAAATGGCATGGAAGGAACTGCCCGTCGGGCCGGCGGCATGTCTGGAGCGGCTGCGGGCCGCGGGCTGGGCGGCCTATCCGGTGGGGGGATGCGTGCGGGATCTGCTGCTGGGCCGGGCGCCGGGGGATGTGGACATCTGTACCGCTGCCAGGCCGGAGACGGTGTCGGCGTTGTTCCCGGGGGCAATTCCCACCGGACTGAAGCACGGCACGGTCACAGTCCCCACGCCGGACGGTCCGGTGGAGATCACCACCTTCCGCCGGGAGGGGGGATATGCCGACGGACGCCATCCCGACGCCGTGACCTTTGACGTGGGACTTGCCGAGGATTTGTCCCGGCGGGATTTCACGGTCAATGCCATGGCCCTTGGCCCCGACGGGACCGTCATCGACCGCTTCGGAGGGCGGGCGGATCTGGCGCGGGGGATCATTCGCTGCGTGGGGGATCCGGACCGGCGTTTTTCCGAGGACGCGCTTCGGATGCTCCGGGGGATCCGTTTCTGTGCCCAACTGGGCTTCGCCCTGGAGGGAAAAACTGCCGCGGCGATGGGCCGCAACGCCTTTCGGACGGCACAGATCTCCCGGGAGCGCATCCGTGTGGAGCTGGAAAAGACCCTTCTCTCTCCCCGGCCCCAGTGGGCGGGAGAGATGATCCGGCTGGGCCTTCTGGATCATTTGTATGCATTCGACCGGCCATGGGATCTGTCAGGCCTGTCTGCGCTGCCCATTCTGCCCGAGGCACGGTGGCAGGGCTTCTGCGCGGCCACCGGCTTTCCCATCGGGGCCCTCCCGGTGGAGCGGAAGCTCCGCCGGGCGGTGGAGCACCCGGAGCGGGCGGTCATTTCCACACTGGCGCTCTCCGGCGGGGATCTGATGGCGCTGGGGCTGACCGGGCCGGAGATCAGCGCGGCGCAAAAGCGGCTGGCCCGACATGTGCTGGACTGCCCGGAGGACAACACGGCCCAGCGTCTGAGGGAGATCCTGGCGGAGCAGAGCGGCTCCCACTCATGACACCCCCTTTTTCCGCATATAGATAGCGGGACGAGGAGGGCTTTGCCGATGGAGCGAAAACCAAAAAAAGAGGGCCTGCTGGAGAAGACCGCCCAGGCACTGGATCTGCCGGGGGAGGTGGTGGGGCTTCCGCGGGTGGAGATCGTGGGGCGACAGGAGCTGCGCATGGAGAACCACAGAGGCATCCTGGCCTACGGGCCCGAAGAGATCCTCATCAGCGGCGGGAAGCTCATCATCAAGGTGCGGGGGACCGGCCTGGAGCTGAAGGCAATGAACGCCGGGGAGCTGCTCATCACCGGGACGCTGCTCTCGGTGGAGCTGACGTGAGGGGGCGGGGATGTGGGACGAGTGGTCAATCTGCTCCGGGGGAGCGTGCGCCTGGAGGTGTCCGGCGCATTCCCGGAGCGTTTTTTGAATCTGTGCGCCCAGCGGGGCGTGGCTTTTTGGCGGGTGGAGTGGCCCGAGGAGCATGTGCTCCGCCTGACGGTGGCCTGGCAGGATCGAAAGGGGCTGGAGGATCTGGCCCGGCGGACGGGCTGCACCCTGGATGAGGCCGGACAGCGGGGGGTGCCGCCCTTTCTGCTGCGGTTTCGGAAACGGTATGCGCTGCTCATTGGGCTGGCCCTGGCGCTGACGGCGGTGATCGTGCTCTCCCGGTTTGTGCTGGTGGTGGAGGTGGAGGGGAACGAGACGGTGCCCGCTCAGGTCATCCTCACCGAGCTGCAGCGGGCGGGCCTGCGCCCCGGCGTCTACGGCCCGGGGCTGTCCGTCCGGGACATCTCCAATGAGGCTATGCTCCACCTGGATGATCTGGCCTGGATGGCGGTGAATCTACACGGCATTCGGGCCCAGGTGGTGGTGCGGGAGAAGGTGGCGAAGCCCGAGATGGTGGATGAGAGCGCCTTGGGGGACATTGTGGCCGAGGCCCCCGGGATCGTCACCCGGATGGAGGTCTGGGCGGGGGATGCGGCGGTGGCCGAGGGGGCGACCGTGCTGCCGGGGGATGTGCTGATCCGGGGCTCGGTGAAAATGGACCCGCCCCTTTACAGCGAGAATCCCCCCGAATGGATGCCGGTGCGGGCCATGGGCCGGGTGGAGGGACGCACCTGGCGTACGATGGCTGCCTCCATTCCGCTGGAAGCGGAGGTCAAGGAACTTACAGGCGACGAAAAAAGCGTTTATTCTCTGACGATTTTGGGGCAAAGGGTCAATTTTTACCAAAACAGTGGAATTCCCTTTGACAGATATGATAAAATAGCAAACACATGGAATTTGACCCTCCCCGGCGGCCTGGTCCTCCCCTTTGCGGTGCGGCGGGAGACCTTCCGGGCCTATCGGGCGGCCGCCGTCCCTGTGGAGGAGGCCGCGGCGCAGAGCATGCTGGAGAGCCGCCTGGCCGACCAGCTTCTGGAGCTGCTGGGAGAGACCGGGACGGTGGTCAGTCAGCAGTTTTCCGCCGTCCGGCGGGACGGGGCACTCACGGTCACCCTCACCGCCGAGTGCCGCGAGGAACTGGGCCGGTTCGTGCCGGCGGGATAGTTCAAATGCGCATCGGAATACGAAGGAGAGATCGGAATTTGATCGAACAGACCATCAGCGTGGAGCGGATGGAGGAGACTGTCAGCCTCTTCGGCTCCCTGGACGAAAACATCAAGCTCATTGAAAAAGACCTGGGCGTCGCTGTGGTGAGCCGGGACGGCCGGCTCAAGATCACAGGAGAGGACGGAGAGAAGGTCATTTACGCCGTCAAGGCGGTGGAGGGCCTGCTCACCCTGATCGGGCGCGGAGAGACCATCACCGAACAGAATGTGCGATATATCCTCAACCTGGTGAAGGCGGGCCACGAGGACAAGATCGGGCAGTTTTCCGCCGATGTGCTGTGCGTCACCGCCAAGGGCAAGCCCATCAAATCCAAGACGATGGGGCAGAAGCGGTATGTGGACGCCATCCGGAAGAATCTGGTGACTCTGGGCATCGGCCCTGCGGGCACCGGCAAGACCTATCTGGCGGTGGCGGCGGCGGTGGCGGCCTTCCGGGCCGGAGAGGTCAACCGCATCATCCTCACCCGTCCGGCAGTGGAGGCGGGGGAGCGGCTGGGCTTCCTGCCCGGGGATCTCCAGTCCAAGGTGGATCCCTATCTCCGTCCCCTCTACGACGCCCTCTTTGAGATGCTGGGCCCCGAGACCTATCAGAAGTATGTGGAGCGGGGGAATATCGAAGTGGCCCCCCTGGCCTATATGAGAGGCCGTACTCTGGATGACAGCTTCATTATTCTGGATGAGGCGCAGAACACCTCCCGGGAACAGATGAAGATGTTCTTGACCCGGATGGGCTTCGGTTCCAAAATCGTCATCACCGGCGACGTGACCCAGATCGACCTGCCCACGGATAAGATCTCCGGTCTGAAGGAGGCCATGCGGGTGCTGGACGGGGTGGAGGACATCGCCATCTGCCGTCTCACCGGCGCGGATGTGGTGCGCCACGTCATCGTACAGCGCATCATCAAGGCCTATGAGGCGGATGAAAGACGGGGAAGGGGGAAAAAGTGATGGCAAAGCGTCACTATATTCCCGTCACCGCCGACGTGCCGGGTGCGGCCACCCAGGGCAACTGCGCCCTCATCCGCAAGGTCATCCGCACCGCGCTGGAGGCCCAGGGGGTGGATTTCCCCTGCGAGGTGGACGTGTTTCTCACCGGGGACGCCGGGATCCAGGCCATCAACCGGGAGATGCGCAAGGTGGACGCGCCCACGGACGTGCTCAGCTTCCCGGAGTTTGAGCTCCGGCCGGGGGAGCTTCCCTCCCCGGAGGACGCTGATCCCGGAAGCGGGCTTGTCCCCTTGGGGGACATGGCCATTTCCATGGAACGGGTCTCGGCCCAGGCCAGGGAGTACAACCACTCCAAGCGCAGGGAGCTGTCTTATCTGGTGGTCCACTCAGTGCTCCATCTGCTGGGGTACGACCACCTGGACGAAGGGCCCATGAAGGCCCGGATGAGAGCGCGGGAAGAGGCCATTTTGGAAAGCCTGGGAATCGTCAGAGATCAGGATAAACCCAATGCGGCTGCCAATGAAAAGGCTCAAGAAAGTTGAGGATCACCTATGGAAAAGAAGAAAGCCGGCATGATCGCCATTGTGGGCCGCCCGAACGTGGGCAAGTCCACCCTCACCAACGCCCTGGTGGGCGAGAAGATCGCCATTGTCACCAACAAGCCCCAGACCACCCGCAACCGCATCTGCGCCGTGGTGGACCGGGGTGAGAACCAGTTCGTGTTCCTGGACACCCCGGGCCTCCACAAGGCCCGCACCCGGCTGGGGGACTATATGGTGAATGTGGTGCGCCAGAGCACGGCAGATGTGGACGCCGCCCTGCTGCTGGTGGAGCCCATCCCCAACGTGGGGGAGCCCGAGGCCGAGCTGATCGCCCGGCTGGAGGCTGCCAAGACCCCCACCGTGCTGGTCATCAACAAGATCGACACGGTGAAGAAGGAACAGCTTCTGGCGGTGATCGCCGCCTACACCAGGGAGCACACCTTTGCCGCCGTGCTGCCCATCTCCGCCCGGGAGGGGGAGGGCTTGGAGGAGCTCTGGGGGCTGCTGGAGGGCTATCTCCAGGAGGGGCCCCATCTCTTCCCCGCGGGCATGGTCACCGACCAGCCCGAGCGGCAGGTGTGCGCCGAGATCCTGCGGGAGAAGCTGCTGCTGTGTCTGGACAAGGAGATCCCCCACGGTACGGCGGTGGAGCTGACCAAGTTCTCCGAGCGGGACGACGGGGTCATCGAGGCCGACGCCGTCATCTACTGTGAAAAAGAGAGCCACAAGGGCATCATCATCGGGAAAAAGGGCGCCATGCTGAAAAAGATCTCCACCCTGGCCCGGGAGGACATGGAGCGCTTCATGGGCACCAAGGTGTTCCTTCAGACCTGGGTGAAGGTCAAGGAGAACTGGCGGGACAATCTGAATCTCATCCACAGCTTCGGCTATCGGGACGATTAAAGCGCATCGGCCATTTTGCGGCGAAACTGACGAAATTTGGCGCTGATAGTTTGGAGGAAACAGGGTCAAGCTATTCCCAGAGAGAAAAGGGAGGGCTGACCATGACCTCGGAAGCTGCCTGGGAACTTTTCACACGCACCGGACTGCCGGAAGCGTACAGTATCTATTGCCTGCTGAGGGAGGAAGAGGGTCGGGCGCAGAGCGCCTGACCCCATACATAGCCATGCACGTTGTGACAAAGGCCCTGGTGCTCCGTGAGGTCAACTACAAGGAGAGCGACAAGATCCTGACCGTGCTGGCCCAGGGCCAGGGGAAGCGGACGGTGAAGGCCCGGGGCTGCCGGAGGCGGAACAGCCCGCTGGCCGCGCCCGCCCAGCTTCTGGTCTGGTCGGACATGACGCTCTTTGACTACCGGGACTACTGGTCCCTCAATGAGGCCAGCACCCTGGAGGAATTCCGGGGGGTACGGGCCGACCTGGAAAAGCTGGCCCTGGGTTCCTATTTTGCCGAGGTCACCGAGGCGGTGGCCGAGGAGGGAGTGGAGACCCCGGGCCTGCTGCCCCTCATCCTCAATTCCCTCTACGCACTGGACAAGCTCCGCAAGCCCACTGCGCTGGTAAAGGCGGCCTTTGAACTGAAGCTGGCCTGCCTGGCGGGCTATGAGCCGCTGCTGGACGCCTGCGCCGTATGCGGAGAGAAGATGCCGGAGGAGCCCAGGCTGAACCTCTCCGCCGGCGTGCTCCACTGTGGGGGCTGCCGGGGCGAAGCAGGGGAAGAGGGGATCTCCATGCCGCTGGACGGGGCCTCTCTGGCGGCACTGCGGCATGTGGCCTATGGGGATGAAAAGCGGCTTTTCTCCGTTCAGGTCCCCCCTGCCTCGCTGGAGCGGATGGCGGGGGCCTGCGAGGGCTTCCTGCTCACCCAGCTGGAGCGGGGATTTCACACACTGGATTTTTACAAGCAGATCAAATTGCCGGGATGATTCTGCAAGTCTCGCTCCGGGAGACCGTACCGGCATCATTCCGATCAGGAGGCATTTTTCAATGACATTGGACGAGGGAAAAGCGGGAGAGAGCTACACCGTCTCCCGGATGGACCTGCCGGAACAGGTGGCACACCGGCTGGAGGCCCTGGGGATGACCCTGGGGACCCGGGTGTCCGTTCTGGGGAACAAGAGCCGGGGGACGCTGGTTCTCAAGGTGCGGGGCACCCGCTTCGCCATGGGGCGGGGCATCACCCGCAGGATCGGGGTGGCGTGAGATGGCAAAGCAGCTGACCGTGGCCTTCATCGGCAACCCAAACTGCGGCAAGACCACTCTTTTCAACGCCTATACCGGGGCCAACCTGAAGGTGGCCAACTGGCCGGGCGTAACGGTGGAGCGGGTGGAGGGCACCCTCAGGGACCACGACCTGAACATCCGGCTGGTGGACCTGCCGGGGACGTACAGCCTTACCTCCTACACCATGGAGGAGCAGGTCTCCCGCCAGTTTATCCTCTCAGACGAGGTGGACGTTATCATCGACGTGGTGGACGCCTCCGCGCTGGAGCGGAATCTCTATCTGACGCTCCAGCTTCTGGAACTGGGCAAGCCGGTGGTGCTGGCCCTGAACATGATGGACATCGTGGCCAAGCGAGGCATGGAGATCGACCTCCACCGCCTGCCCGAGATGCTGGGCGTGCCAGTGATCCCGGTCTCCGCCCGGAAGCGGACGGGGCTGGAGGTGCTGATGCACGCCGCTGCCCACCACGCCGGGATGAAGCACCATGACCCCATCATCCACGAGCACGAGTGGCACGGACATAGCGGGGCCGGTCCGGCGGACAAGCACGCGGAGTATGTCATGGTGTACGACGAGATGATGGAGTTTCGCATCGACGCTGTGTCCACCGTCCTGAAACGGAAGTGGCCCGATTTGGACAATCCCCGGTGGCACGCCATCAAGCTTCTGGAGGGGGACGGGGAGATCCGGGCCGGGTACCCGGTGGAACTGCCGGATATTTTGGACCGGAGCTATGAGACCGACATCATCAATCAGAAATACGATTTCATCGAAGAGATCATGGGGGAGGTCATGGTCCACCGGGAGGAAAAGGCTGCCCTCACCGAACAGGCGGACCGGGTCCTCACACACCCGGTATGGGGCCTGCCCATCTTTTTGGGGATCATGGCCATGGTGTTCTTCCTCACCTTCACCGTGGGCGACTTCCTCAAGGGCTATTTTGAGCTGCTCATCGAGTGGGCCACGGGCGTGGTGGGGAACACTCTGGCGGCCTGGGGGGTGGGGGAACTCCTCACCGCCCTCATCACCGACGGCATTCTGGCGGGGGTAGGGGGTATTCTGACCTTCCTGCCCAATATCTTTATCCTGTTTCTGGCCCTGGCCTTTCTGGAGGACACCGGCTACATGGCCCGGGTTGCGTATATCATGGACGGTATCATGGGCCGCCTTGGCTTGTCCGGGCGGGCCTTTCTCCCCATGGTGCTGGGCTTTGGCTGCACAGTGCCCGCCATCATGGCCTCCCGGGCGCTGGAGAACCGGCGGGACCGATTCAAGACCATGCTGGTGACTCCGTTCATGTCCTGTTCGGCCCGGCTGCCCATCTACATCCTGTTCTCCGGCCTCTTCTTCGGAAAATACGCCATGCTGGCCGCCTATTCCATGTATCTGGTGGGAATTTTAGTGGCGCTGCTGGTGACCTATGTCATCCACAGGGCGGAACAGGGAAAGGGCGTGGAGCCCAACGACCTGCTCATCGAACTGCCCGAATATAAAATGCCCTCGGCCCGGACGGTGGCGGTATATGTGTGGGAAAAGGTGAAGGACTACCTCACCAAGGCGGGCACGGTCATCTTTGTGGCCTCCGTTCTGCTGTGGTTCCTGCTGAACTTCGGCCCGGGCGGGTATACTGCTGAGATGGGGGAGAGCTTCGCCGCCCTGCTGGGCAAAGCCATCGTGCCGGTTTTGACCCCGGCAGGTCTGGGCTTCTGGCCGGTGGCCGTGGCCCTGATCGCCGGAATTTCCGCCAAGGAAGTGGTGGTATCTTCTACCGCCATTCTCTTCGGCGTCAACAACATCAACTCCGCCGCCGGGATGGCCGCGGTGTCCGCGGGGCTGACCGCCATGGGCTTCGGGCCCCTCAACGCATACTGCCTCATGGTGTTCTGCCTGCTCTACATCCCCTGTGCCGCCACCATCGGCGTCATCCGACGGGAGTCCGGGAGCTGGAAGTGGACGGTGGGGTCGGTGCTCTTCCAGGTGGTCACCGCTTGGGTGATGAGCTTTCTCATCTACCAGGTGGGGAGACTGCTGCTGTAATCAATCGAATCATCGAGGAACTGATATGCAGGACGAATTGTTTGAAAAATCCATTGAAACCCTGGAGCTGCCCAAAGTTTTGGAGCAACTGGCGGGTCAGGCGGTGACTGAGGAGGGGAAAGCCCGGGCTCTGGCCCTGCGTCCCTTTACCGACGCCGACGACGTGTCCCGGGCGCTGGATGAGACCACCGCGGCCGTGGAGCTGGTGAGCCTGCGGGGCACCCCCTCCTTTTCGGGGGTGCGGCCGGTGGCGGCCTCCCTCCAGCGGGCGGACATGGGGGGCGCGCTCAACACCCGGGAGCTGCTGGACATCGCCGCGGTCCTCCGCTGTGCCCGGGGGGCGATGGAGTACGCCTCCGGCAGCGAGAAAAAGACCCCCATCGACCCCCTGTTTCGGGGCCTGACCGCCAACCGCTTTCTGGAGGAAAAGATCACCGGCTCCATCCTCTCCGAGGACGAGATCGCCGACGCCGCCAGCCCTGAGCTGGCCGATATCCGCCGCCACAAGCGCGCCACGGCCGGGAAGGTGCGGGACATCCTCCAGCGGCTCATTTCCTCCAACCAGTCCAAGTATCTCCAGGAGCCTATCATCACCCAGCGGAACGGCCGCTATGTGGTGCCGGTGAAGTCCGAGTGCAAGAACGATGTCCCCGGCCTGGTACACGACGTGTCGGCCAGCGGCAGCAGTTTCTTCATCGAGCCCATGGGGGTGGTGAAGGCCAACAACGAGCTCCGGGAGCTGGAGGCCCGGGAGAAGAAGGAGATCGAGCGCATCCTGGCTGAGCTCTCCGCGGAGTGCGCCGCCCACCGGGAGGACATCCGGCAGGATTACGACTTTCTCATTCTTCTCGACGGCGTGTTTGCCCGGGCGGGGCTGTCCCTGCGGATGCAGGGGATGCCGCCTCAGATCGTGGAGCGGGGCATTCTCTTCCAAAAGGCCCGCCACCCCCTGCTCAACCGGGATACCGCGGTGGCCAACGATCTGCGTCTGGGGGAGGAGTTCGATACTCTGGTGGTCACCGGCCCCAACACCGGCGGCAAGACGGTGACCCTCAAGACGCTGGGGCTGCTGGTCCTCATGGCCCAGTGCGGCCTTCACATCCCCGCCTCCGGGGAGAGCCGGATGCCGGTGTTCCGCCGGGTGCTGGCCGACATCGGTGACGAGCAGTCCATCGCCCAGAACCTGTCCACATTCTCCTCTCACATGGTGAACATCGTGGGGATCCTGCGGGAGGCGGATGAGAAGAGTCTGGTGCTTTTTGACGAGCTGGGCGCGGGCACCGACCCGGTGGAGGGCGCGGCCCTGGCCGCCGCAGTCATTGAGGAGACCCGCAGTCTTGGCTCTCTGGTGGCTGCCACCACCCATTATGCCGAGCTGAAGGTATACGCCATGACCACCCCCGGGGTGGAGAACGCCTCCTGCGAATTTGATGTGGAGACGCTGGCCCCCACCTACAAGCTGCTCATCGGCGTCCCGGGCAAGTCCAACGCCTTTGCCATCTCCCGCCGTCTGGGCCTGCCCGGCCATGTCATTGACGCCGCGGGGGCGAGGGTGAGCGCTGAGAATGTCCGGTTCGAGGACGTGCTCACCCAGCTCGACCGCCAGCGCCAGGAGATGGAGAGGGAGAAGTCCGCGGCGGCGCAGCTCCGGCGGGAGACCGAGGAGTACCGCCGCCAGGCCCGGGAGTACCGGGACGGACTGGAAAAGGAGCGGGCCAAGGCGGTGGAGAAGGCCAACGCCGAGGCCCGGGCCATCCTGGATGAGGCCCGGCAGGCCGCCGACGACACCTTCCGGGAGCTGGACGAGATGAAGAAGCGCCGGAAGGAAGAGGAGGACTGGCAGCGGGTGAACGAGGCCCGGGCCGGCCTGCGCCGCAAGCTCAACGAGGCCGAGGACAGGCTGGGCTCGGCGCCCCGGGGCCCCGAGCTCCCTCCCACCCGCCCGGCGGGCAGGGGGGACACTGTGGAGCTTGTCAAGATGGGCGGGACCCGCGCCACGGTGCTGGAGGTCAAAAAAGACGGCACCCTCCGGCTCCAGGCGGGCATTTTGAAGCTCACCGCCCGTCAGGACGAGGTGCGGGTGACCGAGGGGGAGACCCAGCAGTCGGTGAAAAAAGTGGTGGAGCGGGCCGCCCACCAGCTCCGCAGCCTGGGGGCGTCCCCTGAGGTGGACCTCCGGGGTCTTACCGGAGACGAGGCGGTGGTGGAACTGGACCGCTTTCTGGACAATGCCGTCATGGGAAAGCTCCAGCAGGTCACCATCATCCACGGCAAGGGCACCGGCGCGGTGCGCAGGGCGGTGCGGGAGCACCTCAAGCGCAGCCCTTATATCAGGACCTTCCGCCCCGGCCGCTACGGCGAGGGCGAGGACGGCGTGACGGTGGCAGAGCTGAAATGAGTTGGATCCATGGGAAAAAGGGCCGAATCATTCGGAGATATGCCTGAGAAAAATGTGGAACGCGCAGGGCTGATCCCAGGTTTTTGTGTAAAATGCCATTGACTGTCAGCCTGAAATTTGCTATGCTATAAGAACAGTACCGCAATGTATTTTGGGGGGAAACTGCTATGTACATGAAAGAAGCTACCGTGAACAATCAGGTGGGTCTCCATGCTCGCCCGGCAACGTTCTTCATTCAGAAGGCCAATGAATTCAAAAGTTCCATCTGGGTGGAGAAGGACGAGCGGCGGGTCAACGCCAAGAGCCTCCTGGGCGTTTTGTCCCTGGGCATCGTCAAGGGTACCGCAATCAATTTGATTGCCGACGGTGCCGATGAAAAAGAGGCCGTCGAGGCCCTGGTGGAGCTGATCTCCGGCAATTTCGGAGATTGAGCGGAACATGATGCGCGAAAAAAGCGCCGCAGTCGCGGCGCTTTTTTTGACGGCTGGGAGAGGAAACCATGATCTGTCAACACTGTCCCCGTCGATGCGGCGCGGTCCGGGAAGAGACCCTTTCCGGAGGGATATGCGCCATGCCGGCTCTGCCTGTGGTGGCCCGCGCCGCGCTGCACTTCTGGGAGGAGCCGCCCATCTCCGGCACGCGGGGCTCCGGCACCGTCTTTTTTTCCGGATGCCCTCTCCGGTGCGTGTTCTGCCAGAACAGCGTCATCAGTCAGGAGGGGTTCGGGAAGCCGGTGACGGTGGAGCGGCTGCGGGAAATTTTTGAGGAACTGATCGCCCAGGGGGCGCACAACATCAATCTGGTGACCCCCACCCACTTCGCCCACGCCATTGTCCGGGCACTGGAGAAACCGATCCCGGTGCCGGTGGTTTGGAACACTGGCGGCTATGAGCGGGTGGAGACCTTGCGGGCGCTGGAGGGGAAGGTGCAGATCTACCTCCCTGACCTCAAGTACCTGGATCCTGCCCGGGCGGAACGCTACTCCGCCGCCCCGGACTATCCGGAGACGGCCGTTGCAGCTCTTCGGGAGATGGTGCGCCAGACCGGGCCCTGCGAGCTGGACGGGGATGGCCTGCTGCGCCGGGGGACGGTCATCCGCCACCTGCTCCTCCCCGGCGGGCTCAACGAGGCCAAGGCGGTGATGGACTTCGTGGCGGAGACCTTTGCACCGGGTGAGATCTATTTCTCGCTGATGAGCCAGTATGTCCCCCTGGGCCGTGCGGGGGAGTTTGCGGAGATCAACCGAAAGCTCCGCCCCAGCGAACGGCGGAGCGCCGAGGCGTATATGGCCGCCCTGGGGCTGGAGGGGTTTGTCCAGGACCCGGATTCCGCCAGCGGGAGCTATGTGCCAAACTTTGACTTGACGGGAGTGTGAGCCGATGCAGGGCGCCTTAATGGATCAGAAGGGCCGGATAAAGACCCTGTGGTACCTGTCCTGGCCCGCCATTATTGAGCAGGTGCTGGGCACCATGGTCAGCTATGTGGACACCGCCATGGTGGGGACCCTGGGCGCGGCAGGCACCGCCGCCGTGTCGGTGAATGCCGCCCCAACCTGGCTCATCAACGGCATCCTGGTGGGGGTGGGCGTGGGCTACTCGGTCCAGGTCTCCAACGCGGTGGGTGCGGGGGACGAGGCGAGGGCCAAGAGCGTCATTCGCCAGAGTTTTTTGGCCGCGTTGGTCTGCGGCCTGATTGCGTGTTTGATCTACGAGGGCATCTCCGGCTCTCTTCCCCGGTGGCTGGGGGCCAAGCCGGAGGTGTTTCCCCACGCGGTGAACTACCTGCGGATCTATGCCGCCGCCCTGCCTCTGGCCGCCTTCCTGGCCATTTTTTCCGCGGTGCTGCGGTGCATGGGCAATACAAAAGCGCCTCTCCTGTTCAACACTGCCGCCAACCTGCTGAACGTAGTGCTGAACTTCTTTTTCATCTACCCCACCCGGGAGCGGTGGGGATTCACCATCCCCGGTGCCGGGTGGGGGGTGGAGGGTGCCGGCATTGCCACCGCCATTTCCATCGCGGCGGCCGGCGCGGCCACGGGTTTCGCCGCATTCCGCCAGGGACGCTTTACCACCTCCCTGAAGGAGGGCATCCGCCCCGACCGGAGTATCATTCGCCGGGCGGTGGGACTGGGCCTGCCTTCCGCCGCCGAGCGAGCTACCATTAACCTGGGTCAGATCGCCACTACCGCTCTGGTGGCCCACATGAGCACTGTGGCTCTGGCGGCGAACCAAATTGCCACCACCGCCGAGGGGCTTTGCTATCTGCCCGCCTATGGGATCGGTTACGCCGCCATTGCCCTGGTGGGGCAGTCGGTGGGTGCGGGAAAACGGGAGGACGCGGAGGCCTATGGGAATCTCACCGCCGGGCTGGGTTTTCTGCTGTGCCTGGTCACCGGGACCGCGCTCTTCCTGTCTGCGCCCCCGCTGGCCTCCCTCTTCAACACCGATCCCAATGTGGTGGCGGAAGCGGCGCTGGCGCTCCGGGTGGTGGCCTTTGCTGAGCCCTTCTTTGCGCTATCCATCATTCTCACCAACGCTCTCCGGGGTGGGGACGACGTCCGCTTCCCTATGGCGGTGGGCCTGGTATGCATGTGGTTGGTGCGGGTGCCGCTGGCCTATCTTCTGGTTCTCCGGTTTGAGTTCGGACTGGAGGGGGTCTGGGGAGCGATGGCCGTGGATCTGACCCTCCGGGGCATCCTCTGCGCCGTCCGCTGGAAGAGGGGAAAATGGGTCCGCCTGTGCGGACTGGAAAGCTGAACGAACAATGGGAAAAAGCGCCCCGCTCCCTGCTGGGAGAGGGGCGCTTTTTGGTCAGGTGTTCTTGTGCTGCTGTTTCAGTTGTTTTTCCGAGGCGGCCACCACTACGGAGCAGGCGATGTCACCGGTGATGTTTACTGTGGTGCGGGCCATATCCAGGATTCGGTCGATGCCCAGTACCATGCCCATGGCAAGTCCCTCGGCGGGCAGACCCACGGAGGAGAGCACCATGGTGAGCATCACCGCGCCTGCCCCGGGGACGCCGGCGGTGCCGATGGAGGCCAGCGTGCAGGTGAGGATGATGGTGAGCTGCTGGCCCATGGTCAAACTGATGCCGTAGGCATTGGCGATGAAGAGGGCACAGACGCCCTGATAGATGGCGGTACCGTCCATGTTGATGGTGGCGCCCAGGGGAAGAATGAAGGAACGCACCGACGGAGGAACACCCAGCCGATCGCTGGCATCCATGGAGAAGGGGATCGTGGCCGCCGAGGAGGCGGAGGAGAAGGCGAAGATCATGGCGGGCACAGCCTCTTTAAAGAAACGGACCGGGCTGATATGGGCGAAGCCGCCCACGCTGGCCGAATAGACCACCAGCATGTGAAAGAGGCAGGCCCCATAGACGGTGAGAATGACCCCCAGCATAGGCAGCAGGCTCTTTGGGCCGTTGATCGCCACCA
The DNA here is from genome assembly GCF_050313575.1 of Candidatus Pseudoscillospira sp. SGI.172. Classification (NCBI taxonomy): domain Bacteria; kingdom Bacillati; phylum Bacillota; class Clostridia; genus Candidatus Pseudoscillospira; species Candidatus Pseudoscillospira sp. SGI.172. The sequence continues at coordinate 195,050 of NZ_JBNPLQ010000001.1, forward strand.
CGGGGGCCACCAGCGCGAAGACCGCAATGGGAGCCAGCTTCATGATGGCGCCTGTAAGGGAGTACATCGCTTCCGCCAGAGAGTTGATCCCGCGGTAAAGGGGCTGTCCCTTTTCGCCGCACAGGAGGATGCCGATGCCCAGGGCGATGGCGAAACAGATGACCTGGAGCATATTACCTTCCGCCAGCGCCTTGATGGGGTTGGTGGGGACGATGTTCAGCAGGGTGTCTACCACGCTGGTGGGCTCCGCACCGGACACCGCCTCCATTTGGAAGGCAAGGTTCCGGCCCACGGGGAAGAGGTTGGCGGCCGCAAGGCCTATGGTGACGGCCAGCGCGGTGGTGAACAGATAATAGATGATGGTCTTGCCGCCCAGGCGTCCCAGTGATTTGGCGTCGTTCAGCCCACAGGTGCCTACCACGATGGATGCAAAGACCAGGGGGACAACCACCATTTTGATAAGGTTGAGGAAAAGCGTGCCGAAGGGTTTGACCACGGCGGTGGCGAAATCGGCGGGGAGAAAAAGTCCGGCGACGATTCCCAGGGCCAGTCCGATTAAAATCTTGATGGAGAGGTTCAGCTTCTTTTTTTGCATGAGGAGGCCTCCTTACTTGCATGTGGTTTTTATTATCATACCATTTTAACGAGAAAAAGGAAAGAAAAACAGAAAAGAATTCAAATGCTGCCAAAAGAAGTTTGATGGGAGTGGCGAAATAAGTCTGCGCGTGGTATGATTGGACGAAGGAGTGAGAGAAATGGAGTATTTGCCCGCCCGGCAGATTCTTGTGCGGAACAAATCCACACAGTGGTTTGGCACCGACTGTACCATGAACCTTTATCGCGGGTGCTGTCACGGCTGCATTTACTGTGACAGCCGCAGCGAGTGTTACCACAACGAGGATTTCGACACCGTCCGGGCGAAGGCTGGTGCTTTGGAACTGCTGCGGGACGAGCTGCGGAGAAAGACGAGGCCGGTCCTGGTGGGGATGGGCTCGATGTCCGATCCCTACAATCCCTTTGAGAGGGAGCTGGAGTTGACCCGCCGGGCGCTGATGCTCCTCCATGCGTACGGCTGCGGAGTGGCTGTGGCAACCAAGTCTGATTTGATCCTTCGGGATGCCGGGCTTTACGCGGACCTGCAGACCCAGGCCCCGGTGATCTGCAAGGTGACTGTGACAACTGTGGAGGAAGCCTTGGCGGCGCGGATCGAGCCGGGAGCACCGTCCCCGGCCCGGCGGCTTGGGGCAGTGGAAAGGCTCTCGCAAAAGGGGATCTTTTCCGGCGTCCTTCTGATGCCTGTGCTTCCCTTCCTGGAAGACAGTGAGGAGAACGTTCTGCATGTGGTGGACGCAGCGGCGGATGCGGGGGCAAAATTCATCTATCCCGGGTTTGGAATGACCCTTCGAGACCGGCAGAGGGGGTATTATTATAAACAGCTTGACCGCCTTTGGCCTGGGTTGCGGGAAAAATATGAACGCCGGTATGGGGCGCGCTATTGCTGTCCCAGCCCATGGGGAAAAGCACTGTGGGAGACGTTTTCGGGGCGGTGCCGGGAACGGGGGCTTTTGTATGAGATGAAGCATATCGTTTCGGCGGCCAAACGGCCTTATACCGACAGCCAGCTGACCTTTTTTGATATGTAGCGGGGACGGCACTGCCGTCTCCGCTTGCTTTTAGCCCAGGGCCTCGATGGTTTCCGCGCAGACCAGATAGAAGCGGCGCAAAGTCTCGTTGCCCAGTAGAAGGGCGCCGCCCAGGGAACCGAGGACGGAGAGATTTTGAAGGACCAGCGGCCCTGCGGTGAAGGTTGCCACCCGGCTGAGGTTGCGGGCGGAGAGCTCGTTGAGCACCCCCGAGGTGCAGCAGCAGTCGTGGGTGTCGCAGTGGGCGGCACAGCTGCCGCAGGCGGAAGTGTCCCCACCCTCCGAATCCAGGGTCCGGCGCAGTGCCCGGATGGCCCGGCGGTAGGCAGAGGAATTTTCTTCGGTGTCTTCCAGATCAATGAGGTCAAAGGCCACGGCCTTCAAAGCGCATATGCTGAGCTGGTCTACGTCCTCCAGAGCGATCACATCGTCCAGCGGGGTGGCAAAATAGGCGGTTGCGTCGATCTCCAGCAGGTCGTTGTTGCAGGGGGAGAAGCGGTGGAAGGACGCTTCGGCGCTGTCGATATTGTCTGCCGGAGTGGTGGACGGGGAGGGGACGGTCAAGGCGCCGCCAACGGTGAGGGAATCCGTGAGGAAGAAAAAGGTGTTAAAGTCCACCAGCTCGGCCAGGAGAGGATCACAGAGAAGCCGAAGGGCTTCTGCCATGGCACGCTTGCAGCAGCAGTCCTGGGACGGCTGGGGGGCGGGGCGGTGGGAGCAGGGACAAAACTTCTCTGCCGGTAAAGGACAGGCAGGCGCCGTTCCGGCGCGGAGCGCGTCTGATAAAGCGGGGGTTTGGCTGTGATAAAGCTGCAGATAGGTTTCAGGGGTCATAAGCTGCCACTCCCATTCTCAGTTTAAGCAGGCTGTGAGACCTGCCCGGTTCATCGTATGGCGCCGCAAGGCAAGCGGTGCCGGAAAGGCGGACTTCAAATTGTAAAGAGATTTTTAATTTCAGGCGTTTGGTATTGCGTTGGAGCAGAAAAAAGCATAAAATGAATTCAGAAATCCAAAAAGAAACGGGAGGGAAACTCTATGGCTTTTTTTGACGCGTTTAAGGACAAGGCAATTGACCTTGCTCAGACCGGCGTGGCAAAGTCCAAACAGTTGGCTGAGATCGCCAAGCTGAACCTGGCAAACGCCAGCGAAGAGGATGAGATCAAGAAAGCATATATTGAAATGGGCAAGCTTTACTACGCCGAGCGGGGCATGGCCCCTGAGGCGGCCTATGCGGCTCTGTGCGAAAAAGTGACTGCCGCCAAGGTGAATATTGAGGAGAACAAGGCGCGGATCGAGGACTTGAAGTCGGATGGGCTCTCTCCTGAAGAGGACCCGGTGATCGTTGAGGTCAAGCCCGAGGAGCCTGTGTTCCACGATGGGAACGCTGACGACGACGGAGTCCCTCCCGAGGAGCCGCCCCAGGCGTAATGTCCGGAATTGCGTTGGGCGCAGGCAAATCAAACCGGCAGCGTAAAAAATCCCGAGCCGCTGAAAGCAGTTCGGGATTTTTTGCGCTGAAAAGACGCACATAAAAGCAAAAGCGCCGCCCCGGAGGGCGGCGCTTTCTAAAATTCGGGAGATCAGAAGATCCGTCTGGCGTAGACGTAGGTGTTGCTGTAATAATTGGAGTACAGGCTGTCATACTGCACAGCGTAGCTGTTGGTGGAGGCGTGGATGAACTGACCGTTGCCCACATAGATGCCCACATGGGAGACAGGGGTGGAAACACGGCCATTGTAGAAGAAAACAAGATCGCCGGGCTGCCACTCGCCCCGGGCCACGGACACGCCGTTGTTCAGCTGGCTGCTGGCCGTACGGTTGAGCGTGTAGCCAAAATGGGAGTAGACATACTTGGTAAAGCCCGAGCAGTCAAAACTGTTGGGGCCGTTTCCGCCCCATACATAGGGCCTGCCCAAAAACTGCTTGGCATAATCCACCACCTGCTGGCCCAGGCTGGACGAGGCGGCGGCAACAGTGCCGTCTCCCCGGGAACCGGCGGAGTCCTTGCAGGTGACCATAAAGTCGCTGGAGACATAGCCGTTCATGCCGTTATATGTAATCTTGTACCAACCGGAATCGATGCCGGTGATCTCGACCACATCACCGTCATTGAGGGTAAAGATATGGGTGTAGCCGGTATTGGGGCCGGTGCGCACGTTGAGGGTGCCGCCGCCGGTCTTGACCAGGCCGTAGCCGATGGTCACATCGGCCTGTGTGCTGACATCCAGATAGGATGCGGACATATAGCCTTCGACGGATTTATAGTCCACCTTGAACCAGCCGTTTCCGGCATCTTCCAAAACGACAACGGAAGTGCCCTTGGAGGCGGTGGCGAGAATGGAGGAATCGGTGCTGGCCTCGGCACGCATGCGAAGGGCGTCTGCGTTGACGGTTCCGATGCCCAAGCTGGCAGCGGAAGCACCTACGATGCACAGAGTGGACAGGGCGGCAGTCATGACGGCGGCACGCAGAAATTTACCGGAAAAAGGCATGGGACTCGTCCTTCCTTTCAGCATTTCATTTGTATTGACGGGAATTTTATTTCCCAGAGAGTGCGCGCTCCAACCAGATGCAGCCCACGTCCATGGCGGCGTAGAGACTGTCCTTTTCGCTCTTTTTGACCACCCGGTCCCGGCTTTTCAGATCGGGGTCGGTGAGCTGGAGCTGAACGGAGACCCTGGTGGACACATCCATGTCGCCTTCCTTTTTGGAAGAGAGGATCTGCAGGGCGATAATATACTTGTCGGCCATGCTGCCGTAATAAATTAAGTTGTCCTTCCTGCGAAGGGGATGGCCCTTGTAGACCAGGGGAAATTCGTTTTTGTCAGCCATCGAATACCTCCTTTGACGGTTGCCGTACTTTTTATAAGCTGTAACCGAATTGTAACACATTGATACCGGGGTGTCAACGCTTGACAGGAAGAAAGAGGAAAGAAAAATTTGCCAAACCCCTTTGGAAACGCTATACTGAAGCAAAATGGGAGAGATGTGAATGACTTTTTTGTGGAATGTTGCGGCCACACTTGCGTTTTTGCTGGCTGCTGGGGCTTTGGTGCTGCGGTGGCTGGATTCCTGTGGTGCGGATGTCCCGGCGCCTTTTTCCGATCCGCTGCCCGCCCGGAGAGGAGAGAGGCCGGACCGGATGACGCTCGGGAAGGTCTTTTTGGCGGCTCTGCTCTTTCGGTGTGCAGCGGCGCTGGGGAGCCTGGTCCTCTACAACGTCTGGTCCGGGGCGGCGCTGGGCCTTGCCGAGCTTCCGGAGCTGTGGTGCCGGTGGGACGCGCCCCACTATGTCAAGCTGGCAGAGCTGGGCTATGGGGGCTATTTGGAAGGCGGACAGCCGCTCTTCCTGGTGTTCTTTCCCCTGTATGTCTGGCTGATGCGGATTTTGACCGTTGTTTTCGGACACGCCGCGCTGGCCGGGATGACGGTGAGTTTCCTCTGCTTTGCCTGGGGGTGCGTGTATCTCTATCGACTGGGCTGTGAGGAGTACGGCCCCCGGACGGCCCGACGGGCGCTGCTCCTGCTGGCATGTTACCCCTTTTCTTTTTTCTTTGGGGGCATTATGACAGAGAGCCTGTTTTTCCTCACCACCGCCGCGGGACTCTATTCCATCCGGCGCCATGCGTGGGGAAGGGCGGCGATATGGGGGATCCTGGCCGCCATGACCCGGATGCAGGGCGTGATCCTGATCGGGGCGGCGGTGGCCGAGCTGGGCAGTGAGCTCCGCCCGCTGGCCCGGACCGGCTTGGCCCGGCGTCAGGCGTTTGGGGTGCTGGGCAGAAAGCTTCCTCTGCTGTGCGCCCCGGCGCTGGGCAGTCTGGTCTATCTGGCCCTTAATTTTTTTGTTGCCGGGGACGCATTTGCATTTACCCGGATGCAGGAGCACTGGAGCCAGGGATTTCAGTGGTTTTCGGAGGTGCTGGTCTATCTGGCCAGGAATGCGATGACCTGGCCGAAACTCTCCACGCGCTGGGAAATGTGGATCCCGGAGCTGGTGCTTTTTCCTGTCGTTGCCCTGCTGCTTTGGAAAAGCTGGAAAAAGCACCGCAGTATGCTGACGCTGTATGGCTTTGTCTATTTTATTCTCAGCTATTGCCTGTCTTGGCTGCTCAGCGCGGGACGGTATCTCTCCTGCGCGGTGCCCTGCTTCCTGTTTGCCGCCGACGAGCTGGAGGACAAGCCTGGGCGGACGGCCGTTCTGCTGGCCGGGATGGCTGTTTTGCAGGCGATATTCCTGTACCGGTATCTCTGCTGGGGACAGGTGATGTAAACGGAAACCCCCTGACTCCAATGTGGAGCCAGGGGGTTTTTGCGGCCGGGATCGTTTAATCGACCGGGGCGCCGAATAAACTGTCGAACAGGCGGACCACCGTGGCAGTCAGGGCCGCCAGCATCAGCAGGCCTTCTCCCAGTTGGGCCCAGGTGACCCCAAGAAGGGTAATGGTCATGGCGTACCGGGTCATCAGGTAGGCGTGATAACCGCCCAGGGAGGCCAGCTCGGCCGCCGCCGCGGCAGGAGCAAAATGGGGAGAGACGCAGGACAGGACTACCAGGAGAACGCCGCCCAGAAAGAAGTATCGCTCGTGCATATAGGGCAGGAAGAAAGGGATCCCCAGGCAGAGCGCGGTTCCGGCGAGAAAAAGCTGCATGTCGGACAGACCATTTTTCCGGAAGAAGAGGACCGCCAGCAGGGCCAGTGTGAACAAAAACGCCAGCAGGATGCCTGTTCGGGCGCCGGCCTCCGCATTCACGTCCATGCCGTAGGGGACAAGGGAGAAGACGGAGGGGGAGTTGAAGTTGAGGTATCGGTGCTGGCTGGGATCTCCCGCCTGGGTGAGGTAGATGCTCAAAATGTCGCCCACGGGCTTGCCCAGGAGCAGGGCGGGGACCATGGAGAGGAAAAAGACGCCGGGGAAGACAAACAAATGGCGGAACTTGACCCGCCCGGAAAACCACAGGGCGCACCAGAGGGGGAGAAGAAAGACTGCCTGGAGCTTGAAGGAGAAAGCCAGGGCCAGCAGGGCCAGAGAGCTCTTGGGCCGCTTCTCCAGCGCGCAGGCCAGCGCGTGGAGGCACAGTGCGGTGTAGACGGCGTCGCACTGGCCCCAGCAGGCTCCGTTCAGGACAACGGTGGGGAGAAGGAGCAGAACGCAGAAGCAGACAAGCGGCGCTTTTCCGCCCGCCCCCGCCAGCTGCCGGGTCAGCCGAAGACCGCCCCAGGCCAGCAGTACGTCGAAGAGAATGGAGAAGAGCTTGATGAGCGGAAGATCGGGAATGGGCAGATAGGAGATCAGAGCCAGCAGATAGAGATAGGGCATATTGTAGTTGCCTACAGGGTCTTTCAAAGCGGCAAAACCGCCGTTTTGCCGGAAATGCTCCACCCATTGGGAGAGAAAGTCCTGATAGTCCAGGGTGGAGTGCGGGAGGAGGAAGGCCCGAAGAAAAAGTGCCAGGCCGATGGGCAGCAGCAGGATGGCCAGGGTGTCGCGATTATATCCGGTCCGCGCCAGAAGGACCACCGCCAGCGCCCCGACAGCCAGCAGGGCCAGAGGGAGAAAGATACGGCCCAAAAGTGTGTTGCCCGGCAATGTGAAGCAGCGCAGAGCGGCCAGACCGGCCAGAAGGAGCCCCAAAACGGCGCAGGGCCGCGTCAGATCTTTTTTCAAGGCAGAAATCCCCCCGAACATGAAAAAAATCTGGATTTCTCCAGATCAAAGACAAAATTACAGTTGACTTCCAGCTATTTACATGGTATACTAAAACGCTACTATCCACGGGAGACCATTTTCTGCCACCCTCCCACGGTGGATTCAGTTTATCACAGGCGGGGCCCGCGCGCAAGACCAATGGGCCGCAAAATGACAACTGCCTCGTGCGTTTCAAAAATGAAAGGCGCCGACGGTTGTGCGATTTGACGAAAAAAGTGCGACAGACGGCGGAGAAGGGGGCCCCGGCGGGGAGCCCGGACTGCCAAAAATACAGAAAACGAGGTGTGATTTCTACATGGTCAAGGACGTCTACTACGGCAAGACCCTGCGTAAGAGCTTCGCCCGGCACCAGGTACCTCTGGAGATGCCCAATCTCCTTGAGATCCAGAAGAACTCCTACCAGTGGTTCCTGGACACGGGACTGCGGGAGGTATTCAAGGACGTGGCCTCCATCACCGACTACGCCGGAAATCTGGAGCTGTCCTTCATCGACTACACGATGGATGAGCCCCCCAAGTACGACGTGGACGAGTGCAAGGCCCGGGACGCCACCTACGCCGCCCCCATCAAGGTCCGGGTGCGCCTGCGCAACAAGGAGACCGAGGAGATCAAGGAGCAGGAGATCTTCATGGGCGACTTCCCCCTGATGACCAAGGGGGCCACCTTCGTCATCAACGGCGCCGAGCGGGTCATTGTCTCCCAGATCGTCCGTTCCCCCGGCATCTATTACTCCAAGAACGCCGACAAGGCCGACAACCTCTCCTACGCGACCACGGTCATCCCCTACCGCGGCGCCTGGCTGGAGTACGAGACCGACCTGTCCGACGTGTTCTGGGTCCGGATCGACAAGAACCGCAAGATCCCCATCACCTGCCTGATCCGCGCGGTGGGACCCCGCACCGACGGGGAGATCCTCGAGCTCTTCGGAGAGGATACCCGTATCCTCTCCACCCTGGAGAAGGACACCTGCAAGACCTATGAAGAGGCCATGCTGGAGATCTACCGCAAACTCCGTCCCGGCGAGCCCCCCACGGTGGACTCCGCCGAGAGCCTGATGAATGCCCTCTTCTTCGACGCCCGGCGCTATGACCTGTCCGCCGTGGGCCGCTACAAGTTCAACAAGAAGCTGGCCATCGCCGCCCGCCTGTCCGGGCAGACGCTGGCTCAGCCAGTGGTGGATCCCGCCACCGGAGAGATCCTGGCCGAGGCCGGGGAGACCCTCACCCGGGAGAGAGCCTGGGAGCTCCAGGACAAGGGCGTCAACGACGCCGTCCTGGATGTGGAGGGAACGATGGTCAAGGTCTTTGCCAACCATATGGTGGACATGGAGCACTTCGTCTCCTTTGATCCCGAAGAGTGCGGCATCACCGAGCGGGTGCGCTGGAGCGTGCTTCGGGACCTGCTGGAGCAGGCCGCCGGCGACGAGGAGACCCTGAAGGAACTGGTCAGCGAGCATGTGGATGACCTGGTGCCCAAGCACATCATCGTCGACGACATCATGGCCTCCATCAACTATCTCAACTGTCTGGCCAACGGCGTGGGCACCGCCGACGACATCGACCATCTGGGCAACCGCCGCCTGCGCTGCGTGGGCGAGCTGCTCCAGAATCAGTTCCGCATCGGCTTCAGCCGGATGGAACGGGTGATCCGGGAGCGGATGACCATCCAGGACCTGGATATCGTCACCCCTCAGTCCCTCATCAACATCCGGCCCGTCACCGCCGCCATCAAGGAGTTCTTTGGCTCATCCCCTCTGAGCCAGTTCATGGACCAGACCAACCCTCTGGCCGAGCTGACCCACAAGCGCCGTGTCTCCGCCCTGGGCCCCGGCGGCTTGTCCCGGGACCGCGCCTCCTTCGACGTGCGTGATATCCACTACTCCCACTACGGCCGTCTGTGCCCCATTGAGACCCCGGAAGGACCCAACATCGGCCTGATCTCCTACCTGGCCTCCTATGCCAAAGTCAACCGCTACGGCTTTATCGAGACGCCCTACCGCAAGGTGGACAAGGCCACCGGCAGGATCACCGATGAGATCCACTATATGACTGCCGACGTGGAGGATCAGTTCACCGTCGCCCAGGCCACCGAGCCTGTGGATGAGAACGGCTGCCTGATCAATTCCCGTATCACCTGCCGTCACCGCAACGAGACCATCGATGTGGACCGCAGCCAGGTGGACTATGTGGATGTCTCTCCCCAGATGATGGTCTCCATCGCCACCGCCATGATCCCCTTCCTGGAAAACGACGATGCCAACCGCGCCCTGATGGGAGCCAACATGCAGCGGCAGGCCGTGCCACTGCTGACGACCGAGGCCCCCATCGTGGCCACCGGTCAGGAGTATAAGAACTGCATCGACTCCGAGGTGGTCATTCTGGCTGAAGCCGACGGCGAGATCACCCGGGTCTCCGCCGACTATGTCTCCGTCCGCTACGACAACGGCGAGGTCAAGGACTATAAGCTCATCAAGTTCCAGCGCTCCAACCACACCACCTGCATCAACCAGCGACCCATCGTCAACGTGGGCCAGCGGGTGAAGAAGGGCGAGGTCATCGTGGACGGCCCGTCCACCTCCAACGGCGAAGTGGCCCTGGGCAAGAATATCCTTATGGGCTTCATGACCTGGGAAGGCTACAACTACGAGGACGCCATCCTCCTCAACGAGCGCATGGTCAAGGAGGATGTGTTCACCTCCATCCACATCGAGGAGTACGAGACCGAGGCCCGTGACACCAAGCTGGGCCCCGAGGAGATCACCCGCGATATCCCCAACGTGGGCGAGGATGCCCTGAAGGACCTGGACGAACGCGGCATTATCCGCGTGGGCGCCGAGGTATCTGCCGGCGACATCCTGGTGGGCAAGGTCACCCCCAAGGGCGAGACCGACCTCACCGCCGAGGAGCGGCTGCTCCGGGCCATCTTCGGTGAGAAGGCCCGGGAGGTCCGGGACACCTCTCTCAAGGTCCCCCACGGCGAGCGCGGCATCATCGTCAACGTGGACGTGTTCACCCGGGAGGCCGGCGATGAGCTCTCTCCCGGCGTCAATATGGTGGTGCGGGTCTACATCGCCCAGAAGCGGAAGATCTCCGTGGGCGACAAGATGGCCGGCCGCCACGGCAACAAGGGCGTTGTCTCCCGCATCATGCCCCAGGAGGATATGCCCTTCCTGCCTGACGGCACCCCCCTGGACATCGTGCTGAACCCCCTGGGCGTGCCCTCCCGTATGAATATCGGTCAGGTTCTGGAGGTCCATCTGGGCTACGCCGCCAAGGCCCTGGGCTGGAAGGTGGCCACCCCCATCTTCAACGGCGCCAACGAAAAGGACATCACCGAGTGCCTGAGGCTGGCCGGTCTGGCTCCCGACGGCAAGAGCGATATGTATGACGGACGTACCGGCGAGAAGTTCGACAACCGCGTCACCACCGGCTACGTCTACTTCCTCAAGCTCCACCATCTGGTGGACGATAAGATCCACGCCCGCTCCACCGGCCCCTACTCTCTGGTCACCCAGCAGCCTCTGGGCGGCAAGGCACAGTTCGGCGGCCAGCGCTTCGGCGAGATGGAAATGTGGGCCCTGGAGGCCTACGGTGCGGCTTATACCCTGCGGGAGATGCTCACCGTCAAATCCGATGATGTCACCGGCCGTGTCAAGACCTATGAGGCCATTGTCAAGGGCCATAACGTCCCCGCCCCCGGTGTGCCCGAGGCCTTCAAGGTGCTGGTCAAGGAGCTGCAGTCCCTCTGTCTGGACATCCAGGTGCTGGACAAGAACGGCGACGTCATCGAGCTCAAGGAAGATGATGAGGACACCTATCCCCCCGACCGCGTCCGGGAGGACGACGATTTCTACCAGTATCGGGACGAGAACGAGTTCGCCTCCGCCGGTTACACCCTCAAGGAGAACAGCGACGAGGATGACCTGGCCGCGGACGCCGGCGACGAGGACGCCGATCTGGCAGATACCGATGACGAGTCCGAGGACGACGAATAAGAAAGGGAGGACGAGACTATGAGTTACGCTGAGTTTGACGCCATCCGCATCGGCATTGCCTCCCCGGAACAGATCCTGGAGTGGTCCTACGGCGAAGTGAAGAAGCCGGAAACCATCAATTACCGCACCCTGAAGCCGGAGCGGGACGGACTGTTCTGCGAGCGCATCTTTGGGCCGACCAAGGACTGGGAGTGCCACTGCGGCAAATATAAGAAGATCCGTTACAAGGGCAAGGTCTGCGACCGCTGCGGCGTGGAGGTCACCCGGGCCAAGGTCCGCCGGGAGCGCATGGGCCACATCGCCCTGGCCGCCCCTGTGAGCCATATCTGGTATTTCAAGGGCATCCCCTCCAGGATGGGCCTGCTGCTGGACATCAGCCCCCGCATCCTGGAGAAAGTGCTCTACTTTGCCTCCTATATCGTCACCGATCCCGGCTATACCCCGCTGGCCAAGAATCAGATCCTCTCCGAGAAGGAGTATCGGGATATGCGGGAGAAGTACGAGGACGACTTTGAAGCCGGCATGGGTGCCGAGGCCGTGAAGAAACTGCTCCAGCAGATCGATCTGGAAGAGCTGTCCGTCTCTCTGCGCAACGAGCTCAAGGACGCCAGCGGCCAGAAGAAGGCCCGCGTGGTCAAGCGCCTGGAAGTGGTGGATGCCTTTCGGCTCTCCGGCAACAAGCCGGAGTGGATGGTCATCGACGTGCTGCCGGTCATTCCCCCCGAGCTGCGGCCCATGGTCCAGCTGGACGGCGGCCGGTTTGCCACCTCCGACCTCAACGACCTCTACCGCCGGGTCATCAACCGCAACAACCGTCTCAAGCGGCTGATCCAGCTCAACGCCCCCGACATTATCGTCCGCAACGAGAAGCGGATGCTCCAGGAGGCGGTGGACGCCCTCATCGACAACGGCCGCCGCGGCCGGGCGGTGACCGGCGCCAACAACCGGGCCCTCAAGTCTCTGTCCGACATGCTCAAGGGCAAGCAGGGCCGCTTCCGCCAGAACCTGCTGGGCAAGCGCGTGGACTATTCCGGCCGTTCCGTCATCGTAGTCGGCCCCGAGATGAAGATCTACCAGTGCGGCCTGCCCAAGGAGATGGCCATCGAGCTCTTCCGGCCCTTCGTCATGAAGAAGCTGGTGGAGGACGGCACCGCCAACAACATCAAGTCCGCCAAAAAGATGGTGGATAAGGGCAACCCCAAGGTGTGGGACGCCCTGGAGTTTGTCATCAAGGACCACCCGGTCATGCTCAACCGGGCCCCGACGCTCCACCGCCTGGGCATCCAGGCCTTCGAGCCGGTGCTGGTGGAGGGACGCGCCATCAAGCTCCATCCCCTGGTGTGTACCGCCTTCAACGCCGACTTCGACGGCGACCAGATGGCCGTCCACGTCCCCCTGTCCGCCGAGGCCCAGACCGAGGCCCGTATCCTGATGCTCTCCGCCAACAACCTCCTGCGGCCTCAGGACGGCGGCCCCGTTACCGTCCCCACCCAGGACATGGTGTTGGGTTCCTACTACCTCACCTATGAGAAGTACGCCGATCACACCGAGGGCGAGACCTATGACGACTGCGACGCTGTCCGGGAGGCCCTGGCCGCCGGGGACATCGACGAGGACTGCTATATCTGGGTGAAGAACCCGGGCAGCCTGGACGACATCCCCACCTATGCCGGCGTGGCTGCCCAGACCCCCGCGGGCGAGCTGCCCCGTGAGATCCTCCATGCCTTCTCCGACGACGGAGAGGCCCGTCTGGCCTATGACGAGGGAGAGTTGGATCTCCACGTGCCCATCATGGTCCGCCGCACGGCGGTGGTGGACGGCGTGGAGCGGCACAAGCTGGTGCGCACCACCGTGGGCCGCCTGATCTTCAACGAGGGGATCCCCCAGGATCTGGGCTTTGTGGACCGCAGCGATCCTGAGAAGGTCTTTGAGCCCGAGATCAATTTCATCACCGGCAAAAAGCAGCTGGGCAAGATCATCGACAAGTGCATCGCCAAGCACGGCTTCACCGTCTCGGCCGGGGTGCTGGACACCATCAAGGCCAAGGGCTACCACTATTCCACGGTGGGCTCCCTCACCGTCTCCATCTACGATATGACAGTGCCCCCCAGCAAGCCGGAGAAGATCGCCGCCACCGAGCAGGAGATCGTGAAGATCGAGCGCCAGTACAAGCGCGGCTTTATCACCAACGACGAGCGCTACCGCCTGGTGGTCCAGGCCTGGGAAAAGACCACCAAGGAAGTGGCCGACGCGCTGATGGAGAACCTGGACCGCTACAACCCCATCTGGATGATGGCGGATTCCGGCGCCCGCGGTTCTATTGCACAGATCCGTCAGCTGGCCGGTATGCGCGGCCTGATGGCCGATACGGCGGGCCGTACCATTGAGATCCCCGTCAAGGCCAACTTCCGTGAGGGCCTGTCCGTTTTGGAATACTTCATCTCGGCCAGAGGCGCCCGAAAGGGCTTGGCCGATACCGCCCTCCGGACCGCCGACTCCGGTTACCTGACCCGCCGTCTGGTGGACGTGGCCCAGGAGGTCATCATCCGCGAGCACGACTGCGGCACCCACGACGGTATCCTGGTCTCCGAGATCAGCGAGAACGGCCAGGTCATTGAGACCTTCGGCGAGCGGCTCAAGGGCCGCTATCCCGTGGAGGACGTGGTGGATCCCGCCACCGGCGAGCTGCTGGTGAGCCACGACACCATGATGACTCCCGCCACTGCCGACCTGCTGGAGGCCCACGGCATCCACGAGGTGATGATCCGCTCCGTGCTGACCTGCGAGGCCCGCAGCGGCGTGTGTACCAAGTGCTACGGCGTGAACCTGGCCATCGGTGAGCCGGTGGGCGAGGGCGAGACCGTTGGTATCATCGCGGCTCAGTCCATCGGTGAGCCTGGCACCCAGCTGACCATGCGTACCTTCCACACCGGCGGTGTCGCCGGCGGCGATATCACCCAGGGTCTTCCCCGTGTCGAGGAACTCTTCGAGTCCCGCCGGCCCAAGAAGATGGCCCAGCTGGCTGAGATCAGCGGCAAGGTCACGGTGGAGGAGGCCAAGAAGGGCGGCAGCCTTTACAACGTCACCATTGTGGCCGACGACGGCGAGACCGTCACTTACGCGCTGCCCCACAGCGCCGGCATCCGGGTCCAGAGCGGCGACACGGTGGAGAAGGGCCTGGCCCTCACCGACGGCGCGCTCTATCCCCAGGACGTCCTGCGGGTGCGTGGCATCCACGCCGTTTACAACTACCTCATTCAGGAAGTTCAGAAGCCTTACCGCCAGCAGGGCGTTGACATCAACGACAAGCACATTGAGGTCATTGCCCGTCAGATGATGCGCAAGGTCCGCGTGGAGGAAGCCGGCGATTCCGACCTGCTCTCCGGTTCCACCGTTGAGCTGGTGGAGTTCCTGGATGCTCGGGACGCGGTCCGCAAGCGCGTTGCGGCTGGCGAGAAGCGGGAGGACGGCAGCGAGTTGATCGAGCCCGTGGCCACCCGTCTGCTGCTGGGCATCACCAAGGCATCTCTTGCCACCGATTCCTTCCTGTCCGCCGCCTCCTTCCAGGAGACCACCAAGGTCCTCACCGAGGCCGCCATCAAGGGCAAGGTGGACCACCTGCTGGGCCTGAAGGAGAACGTTATCATCGGTAAGCTCATCCCCGCCGGTTCCGGCCTGACCCAGTACCGCAAGTACGACAAGGTGCAGCCTCCCGAGGAGCCCGTGGAGGAGCAGCCCGCCGTCCTGCCTGAGGATCTCCCGGAGCCCGTGGAGGCCGAGGGCCTGCTGGACGACTACAACGAGCCCGAAGAATAAGCGTTTTTAAAATGGCGCCCCCCTGCCGAACCGCAAGCTGCGGCCAGGCAGGGGGGCGCTGTTTTTTGACGAGGATGGATTCGGCAGGTGGGGATGGTCCGCCTTGACAGTCCTGCGGCTGCCGGGGTATGATGGAACAAAAGGAGGGATCGGGATGTCCCGGAAAAAGCTGACCCTGCTGCTGATACTGACCCTGATGCTCTCGGGCTGCGGAGGCGGAACGGCAGAGGGGTCCCCTGCGCCTGACCCGAGTCCGGAGCCTGTGCCCACTGCAGCCCCCACCCCGGAGCCAACTCCTACACCCTATGACGGGCCGATCAACCCGCTGACCGGGCTGCCGCTGCTGTCCGGCACCCCGGAGGATCGTCCCATTGCCATTATGCTGAACAATTTGAAGGGGGCCCTGCCCCAGCTCGGCGTTTCCCGGGCCGACATCATCTATGAGTTGCTGGCCGAGGGCGGGATCACCCGGATGCTGGGGATCTATCAGAGTGTGGAGGGCGTGGGGAACATCGGCTCTGTGCGCTCTTCCCGGCCCTATTATCTGGAGCTCGCACTGGGACATGATGCGGTCTATCTCCACGCCGGAGGGAGCCCGGATGCCTATGCCAAGATCCGGGCGTGGAACGTCACGGCCCTCGACTGCGTCAACGGACCCTACGAGGGGACCCTGTTCTGGCGGGACGCCTGGCGGAGAAGAAATCTGGGCTATGAGCACAGCGTCATCACTTCCGGGGAGACCATCACCACGCTCTTCCCCGGTTACGCCTTCCGAAAGCGGCATGCCTCCGGCTACACCTATGAAATGTCCTTTTCCCAGGACGGGACACCGAAGGGCGGACGGACGGCCGCTGAGGTCAAGGTTCCCTTTTCTCAGTATAAGACCGGAGTCTTTACTTATGAGCCGGAGACCGGAACCTATCTGGTTTCTGAGTATGGAAAGCCCTATGTGGACGGAAATACCGGCGAACAGGTGGCGGTCACCAATCTTCTCATCCTTCGAACCCGCTGTTCCAATATTCCCGGGGACGCTTACGGCCGCATCACCGTGGATCTTGAGGGGGGCGAGGGGTGGTTTGCCTGCGGCGGCCGATCCGTGCCCATCCGCTGGGAGAAAGAAGCGCCCGACGGCCAGCTGCGCTATCAAACGGAGGATGGTCGGCCCCTTCTCTTGGGACAGGGGCGTAGCTATGTCTGTATCGTGCCCACCGGCAGCGCGGTGGAATTTTCGTGAAAGAGGGAGAAGCGGTATGCCGATCCGTATTATTCAGGGGGACATCACTCAGTTCCCCTGCGACGCCATCGTCAATGCGGCCAACACCACCCTGCTGGGTGGGGGTGGGGTGGACGGGGCCATTCACCGCGCCGCGGGGCCGGGACTGCTGAAGGAGTGCCGCGGCCTGGGGGGCTGCCCCACCGGGGAGGCAAGGATCACAAAGGCCTACCGCCTTCCGGCCCGATATGTGATCCACACCCCGGGACCGGTGTGGCGGGGTGGGAGGCACGGCGAGGCGGAGCTGCTGGCAAACTGCTACCGGAACAGCCTCCTGCTGGCGGAAGCACACGGCTGTAAAACGGTGGCCTTCCCCTCCATCAGTACAGGGGTCTATCATTTTCCCATCCGCCGGGCCGCGGCCATTGCCCTGAAAACGCTCCGGGAGAGACTTCCGGAGTGCCGTCAGGTGGAGGAAGTCACCATGGTATGCTTTTCCGAGCCGGACTGGGCTGTCTATCAGGCGGCGCTGACGGAACTGTGACGCTCAGGGGGAAGGCGGTTTTTTCAGCCGGGCGGAGAGAATGGCGTCCTTTCCGTATTTCCCACGGATCCCATCCACGGCGCGCTCCAGCCGCTCCACTTTCTCCCGCCGCGGCGCGGATTGGGGCGACAGCAGGTCCAGCTGCTCCACAGCCTCCCCGGCGGGAAGCAGATTCTGGGCCGTCACGGTGAGCGCCCGCACAGGGGATCTGGGATTCCAGGACTGGCGCAGCAGCTCCAGGGCGGTTCCGGTGATCTCCCGGGCCAGATAGGTGGGGATCTCCAGCCCCTTTTGGCGGGAGATGTCATGAAAGGCCGGGTCCCTCACCGTGATCTGAACGGTGCCGCACTTCATGTCGAGCCGCCGCAGACGGGCGGCCACCTCGTCGGAGAGGAGGGCCACGCCCGCCCCCAGCTCTTCCCAGCCCAGCAGGTTTTTTGGGAAGGTGAGACCGTTTCCCACAGATTTGGGCGGGGGGAGCTCGCCGGCGGGGATTACGGGAGCACATTCGGTCCCGACGGCATAGTCATGGAGCACGGCCCCCTGCTTGCCCAGAATGGTGATGAGGGCTGCGCGGTCGAAACGGGCCAGATCCCCGATGGTGCGGATCCCGTATCCGCTGAGCGTCCGGGCGGCGGCGGCCCCCACAAAAATAAGTGCGTCCACCGGGAGGGGCCACAGCAGCGCCTGAAAATTTTCCCGGGTGATGACGGTGGTGGCGTCCGGCTTTTTGTAATCGCTTCCCATCTTGGCGAAGATCTTGTTGAAGGACACTCCCACCGAAATGGTCAGCCCCAACGCTTCCCGGACCTCCCGCCGCAGACGATCGGCCAGCCCCTTTCCGTCGGTGCGGAAGAGATGGAGGCTCCCCGTCACATCCAGCCAGCTCTCATCGATGGAAAAGGGCTCCACCAGGTCGGTATAGCGCTCATAGACATCGTTGACCAGGCGGGAATAGCGGTGGTATTTCTCGTGATGGGCGGGGAGAAGGACCAGGCCCGGGCACTTTTTCCGGGCCTGCCAGATGGTCTCGGCGGTTTTGACGCCAAAGGCCTTGGCCCCTTCGTTTTTGGCCAGGATGATGCCGTGGCGGCTTTCGGGGTCGCCGCAAACCGCCACGGGGGCATCCTTTAGTTCCGGGTGGTCCAGCAGCTCCACCGAAGCGTAAAAACTGTTCAGATCGCAATGTAAAATGACCCGTTCCATGCCGGTCCCACCCCCTTCTTACAAAAGAATAGCACGTTTGTTCCACAAAAGCAAGACGGAAATAGTGAGAAAAAATAGCAATAAAAAATTGGAAATTTTCTCATATCTTCTCGACATGGGAATGAGGGAGGTCTATAATGAGCACAATTTCAAAGGGAAAAACCGATGACGAAGTGGAGTACCCGGACAGATGTTTTCTTTCAGAGAGCCGCGGGCGGTGGGATCGCGGCAGGAAACGGTGCAGGGAATGGGCTTCCGAGGGCGAGGGCGAAAGGGTGACCGAGTAGTCAGACGGGGACTCCGCCCGTTATCAGGGGAGCGCACATTCGATGGATGTGTGGAGACGAGTGGGCGTCGCGGGACGTCAATTTGGGTGGTACCGCAGAGGCAAGTCCTTTGTCCCAAAACAGAAATTGTTTGGGATACAGGGGCTTTTTTTGCACCCCTTTTCTCAAACCCATCTCAACGAGAAAGGGAGCATTTGATATGAAAACCATTCCGCATCGCCTGTACCTGAGCGAGGATCAGATCCCCACACACTATTTCAATCTCCGTTCCGCCATGCCGGAGCAGCCGGATCCCATGCTCAACCCGGGTATCCTCCAGCCGGTGAAGGAGGAGGAACTCTATCCTATTTTCTGTGAGGCGCTGGCCCATCAGGAGATGGATGGAAGCACCGAGTTTGTGGAGATCCCGGAGGAGATCCGGGAGGTCTACAAGATGTACCGGCCCTCTCCTCTGGTCCGGGCCTATCATTTGGAGAGGGCGCTGGGCACACCCGCCAAGCTCTACTACAAATTTGAGGGCAACAACACCTCCGGCTCCCACAAGCTCAACTCCGCCGTGGCCCAGGCCTATTATGCCAGGACCCAGGGGATCGCCCGGCTCACCATGGAGACCGGCGCCGGCCAGTGGGGCACGGCCCTGAGCGAGGTATGTTCCTATTTCGGCCCCGGCCTGGATGTGTTCATGGTCAAGTGCTCCTATGAGCAAAAGCCCTTCCGCAAAGACGTGATGCGGGTCTTTGGCGGCCGGGTGACCCCGTCTCCCTCCATGACCACCGAGGTGGGAAAGAAGATCCTGGCGATGGATCCCGAGACCACCGGCAGCCTGGGCTGCGCCATTTCCGAGGCGGTGGAGTCGGCTGTGTCCCATCCAAACAGCCGGTATGTGTTGGGCTCGGTGCTCAATCAGGTGCTGCTCCATCAGTCTATCATCGGTTTGGAGAGCGAAACCACCATGGAGCAGCTGGGGGAGTACCCTGACATTGTGGTGGGCTGCGCGGGCGGCGGCTCCAATCTGGGCGGCCTGATCGCGCCCTTCATGCGGGATAAGCTCACGGGAAAGCATACAGGGGCCCGGTTTGTGGCCGTAGAGCCTGCCTCCTGTCCCTCGCTGACCAGAGGGCGTTACGCCTATGATTTCTGCGACACGGGAAAAGTCACCCCCATGGCGCGGATGTATACTTTGGGCGCCGGGTTCATCCCCTCCGCCAATCACGCCGGGGCCTTCGCTGCCACGGCATGAGCCCCATTCTCTCCAAGCTCTATCACGAGGGTTATATGGAGGCAGTGAGTGATAAGCAGACCGAGGTATTTGAGGCGGCGGTGCAGTTTGCCAAGCTGGAGACCATTCTGCCCGCCCCGGAGTCGGCCCACGCCATCAAGGGCGCGATGGACGAGGCCCTCAAGTGCAGGGAGACAGGTGAGGCCAAGACCATCCTCTTCGGTCTGACCGAGACCGGATACTTTGACATGACGGCCTATGCGGCCTATCTGGATGGCAGAATGACCGATCATGTGCCCACCGACGAGGAGCTGCAAAAGGGGTTTGACTCGCTGCCGGACATTCCTCAGAATCGATAAATGCCGCCGGAAAGGCAAAAAAGCGGAGTTTGTCCCTGGGGGATGGGCTCCGTTTTTCTGTCAAAAAGCCATGTGTATTTTTTGTGCCGGACCGGATAAACTACTTCGGAAAAGGAGGTGGGAAGGATGGACATGACAAACCAAGAATACGGCAAGTATGTCAATTCCAAATCCAAGCCCTCGCCCTGCTGGAAAAACGACGTCTGGGCGTTCCTGGTGGGGGGACTGATCTGCACACTGGGACAGGGGCTCATGAACCTTTACGGGGGATGGGGTCTGGAAAAGGAGGACGCCGCCACGGCGGTTTCGGTGAGCCTGATCTTTCTGGCGGCCCTTCTGACCGGACTGGGTTATTTCGACAACATTGCCAAACACGCCGGCGCCGGGACGCTGGTGCCGATCACGGGTTTTGCCAATGCCATGGTATCTCCGGCGCTGGAATTCAAAAGCGAGACGCTGATTATGGGCACCGCCTCCAAAATGTTTGTGGTGGCGGGGCCGGTCATCGTGTTCGGTACTGTGGCCAGCGTACTCTATGGAATTGTCCTGGTGCTTTTCGGCCTGACCTGAAGGCGATAAGGCGGACAGGAGCGGCAGCCGGGGATTTCCCGGCTGCCGCTCTGCTGTCCGGGGATGCTTGACTTGAGAAGAAAAACTGGGTAAAATGGAGAAAAAACCAGGTGGTGAGGAAGATGGCACGTCCGGTGAAATGCAGGCGGGTATGCGCGATGCCCGAGTTTCGGGAATTCATTCCCGCCGGCAGGATGCTCGGGGATGAGTATATCGAGCTGCGCGTGGACGAGTATGAGGCCATCCGACTGATCGATTATCTGGGGCTGTCTCAGGAGGAGGCGGCAGCGGGAATGGAAGTTTCTCGGGCGACCATCCAAAATATGTATGAGGCGGCCCGGAAAAAGCTGGCCGCCGCCCTGGTGGAGGGGAAGCGCCTGCGGGTAGAGGGCGGGGTGTACCAGATCTGCCCCAAGGGGAGACAGTGCCCGGGAAAGAAATGCTGCCGCCGGGGGGAGGGGATCTGAGTGCCCCGGTTTCAAACAAACGGTCAAAAGCCGACGGCGGGAAGTGCATGCACTTCCCGCCGTCGGCTTTTTGGGAGATCAGTGGTTTCCGGAACAGCCTGCCTTATCCTCGTGGCAGGCATGGTCGCTGCAGGTGTGTCCGCCCTCGTGGTGGTGGGCGCAGACAGTATCCGGATCAAAAATCAGGGAATCGCTCAACAGCGCTGTCACCGCGGCGTCGGCATCTCCGGATACGCCGGGATACAGGCGGATACCGGCCTCGGCCAAAGCCGTCCGTGCGCCTCCGCCGATCCCGCCGCAGATCAGGGTGTCCACGCCGTGCCCGACCAGAAAACCGGCCAGGGCCCCGTGGCCGCTGCCCATGGTGTCCACGACCTGCGCCGACTGGACCGCCCCGTTTTCAATCTTATACAGTTTAAACTGTCCGCAATGGCCAAAGTGCTGGAACACCTGGCTATTTTCATAAGTTACCGCAATTTTCATGGAAAGCGCCTCCTTTTTATGAATCTATTCTAATCTTATTATTGGCATATGTCAATAATAAGATAAAAAGAATCGGCATCCTCTCTCCAAAAGAGGGAGAGGATGCCGCGGCTTGAAAGGGAAAATCAGCGATAGGCTGCCTGCAAGATCGCCACGGTCTCCTCCTCCGTCAGGGAAACAGGATCGTTGAAGAAGAGGAGGGGGGCGGTCTGCCGAGCTTCCGCAGCCAGTGAGGGGAGTTCCTCCAAGGTCACACCGTAGTCGCTGAGCTTGATTGCTCCCATCCCGCACTGATCCATCAGCCGTCCCAGCGCCTTGGGGAAATGGCCGCGATCCAGGGCGGTGTCCAGCTTTGCAAAGGCGTCGTCACAGGCATGGCGGTCGGCGAAGTGCTGGTAGTAGGGCAGGGCCAGAGCCAGCAGACCGGCTCCGTGAGGAAGGGAAGGGTGGTGTCCGCTCAACGCATGCTCCAGAGCGTGGGCAGAGCAGGAGCGCATGGCACAGCCCGCCAGGACGGCTCCGAGAGAGACCTGAGCCCGGGCCTCCGGATCGGCTCCGTCCGCCACCGCATGGGGCAGGCCCTGAGCCAGAAGCGCCACGGCCTTCAGGGCGTACATCTCGGCCATGGGGTTGCCGCCCCGGTTGATGACGGTCTCGATGGCGTGGAACAGGGCGTCGAAGCCCTGGAAAGCAGTCTGCCGGGGCGGGAGAGAGACGGTGAGGGAGGGATCCACTACGGCCAGGACGGGAGCCCCGTCCTGCCGCCCCAGCCCAGCTTTGATCCCGGTGGCTTCATCGGTGACCACAGCCCAAGGGCTGACCTCGGAGCCGGAGCCGGCGGTGGTGGGAATGGCGACGACCGGGAGGCCCGGCCCAGGGAAGCTCTTTCCGCCGACGTAGTCGCTCCAGACACCGCCGTTGACTGCGAGGAGTCCCGCGGCTTTGGCGGTGTCGATGCAGCTTCCGCCGCCCAGCGCCACCAGAAAGTCACAGCCTTCGGCCTTGAGCTGCTCTGCGGCGGCGGAGGCCTGGGCGGCGGTAGGGTTGGGGGAGACGGCATCAAAAATCGAGACGGTCACCCCTGCTTTTTCCAGTTGGGCCAGAGTTTCCGGCAGGGCATCGCCCCGTCGGGACTGTCCCTTGGTGGTTACCAGCAGGGCGCGCTTGCCGGGGAGCGTCTGACGGCCCAGCCGCCGGAGCTGGCCTTCGCCGAAGAGCAGCTTTGTGGGGAAGTAGTGGGTAAAGCCGATCATGTTATCCCTCCTTGGGCGTGAGCTTGATATAGAGGGTCTTTCCCGCATCGTTCTTTGGGATGGCATCCACCACTGTTACAGAGAAGGCGGTGTGGGAGAGCCGGGTCACCCCGGAGAGATAGTCCACGGCGGCCTGAGGGAGGGCGGGGTCCCTGCCGTCGGTGAAGATGGTCATGAGGTCGTCCCGACCGGTACAGGCAAACTCTGCCTCCGGGAAGCGGGCGGCCAGCAGCCGTTCGGATTCGTCCAGTCCCACCCGGTTGCCAAAGATCTTGATGAAGCGCTTTTTCCGGCCCACGATGTAATAATAGCCGTCGTCATCCCGGCGGGCCATGTCGCCGGTGCGGAGCACACCGTGCCATTCGTCGGCCTTGGCCAGGTCGGCGGCGCAGGTGGCGTATCCCAGAGTGACGTTGGCTCCCCGGTAGATGAGTTCGCCCACGGCGCCCTCGGGTACCTCTTGGCCGTCGTCGTCCTCCAGAGTGAAGGAGCCGCCGGGGATGGCAATGCCCATGCTGCCCCGTTTTTCCACAGAGCGGGCGTAAGGCAGGTACCCCATACGGGCAGTGGCTTCACACTGCCCATACATGACGTAGAACCGGCGTCGGCTCTCGGCACACCAGCGGGCAAATGTCTCGTGGAGCTCCTCGGGGAGCTTGCCTCCCGCCTGGGTGAGATAGCGCAGGGTGGGCAAATCCATGGTGGGCAGGCGCAGGCGGTGGAACATTTTGTAGGTATAGGGGACCCCTGCCAGGGAGGTGGCCCCTTCTTTCAGGAAGAAGCGCCAGAAGTCGCCCTCCAGCACACCGCGGGTGGTGAGCAGGATCGTTGCGCCCACAAGGGCGTGGCTCTGGATCACCGACAGACCATAGGTATAGTTCATGGGAAGGGTGGTGATGGGGCGCTCAGTCTCGTTCAGCTCCAGGTACTCCACAATGGAGCGGGCATTGGCTTCAATGTTGGCCCGACTCTGCCGCACCAGCTTGGGGCTTCCCGTGGAGCCGGAGGTGGTGAGGAGGATGGCCAGGTCGGGGTGGAGCGCAGGAGAGACTGCGCCGATCCGGCGCTCCAGAGTGCAGCCGTATTCCGCCAGCAGGGGTTCGGTGGAGCCGAGGGCGGCGGAGGTCTCCGCCGGGAGGGCGTCAGGGCGGAAGACCCAGGCGGGGGAGTAGGTCTCCACGAGCTGGGAGAGAAGGGCGGGGTCAATGTCTGCGGCCAGCAGCAGCGGCACTGCGCCGCAGCGCAGGCAGGAGAGATAGGCCATCAGAACGCCGGGAATGTTTTCACACAGGAGGAAGCCCAGGGAGCGCTCGCCCACACCGGCGGCAAAGCGGTCCGCAAAGGTGTCCAGGTCTCCGTAGGTGAGGGTGAGACCGCTGTCGGAGATACACAGAGTCCGCCCGGCCCAGCCGGATTCGGCGGTAAACAGTGCCATTTCAGTCACTCCTTTTTCTCATGGCGCACAGCAGTCGGCGTGTTTGCCTGTTTTGAAGGTTCAGGATAGAGAGGGTCAGCAGCGGATGACCCGGGAGAGGGAGGCAATCAGGTCTTTTCCGTCCCATTCCACGTCGAACTCCATGGCCTGCCCCACGGGGACCGCCCGGTCGATCCCGGGCAGACCCAGAGCCGCCACAGTCCGGGCCGCTTCATCCGGGGCGATCCCGGCGCAGGTCAGAGTCTGGGTTCGTCGGGTGACAAAGGCGGAAAGCTCCCCCAAAGACGTGATCTCATATTCCAGGAAGGAGCCGAAAGCCAGGTGAAGGGCATCGGGGTCGGCGGGGGGGGCGGTGAGGGACACCCGATAGAGCAGGTTCCCCTCCCGGCGGACAGGACCCAGAGCTGGTTCGGTCATGGCCAGTTCGCAGAGGGCCTCATATTTCCGGGCCGCTTTGTAGGGGGTCAGCTCGTAGGTATCCTCTGCCTTCCGGCAGAGCGCGGCCCAGAAGCGATCACGGGCGGAAGCGCCGTCCGGGCAGTCCTGCTCCCACAGCACCAACCGGGGGCTGGAGCAGGCGTTTTGATCCATGAGGTAGGTGTCGTTGTAGAACCGGTGGGCCAGCAGCTCCAACTCGGATGCGGAGAGGGCGGCCACATGGGCCTCGCTCATGAGGCACAGGGACCAGCGGTCGGGAAAGACCAGTTCCACCCCGCCGGGACGGGCGGGAAACCGGCGCATGGCCTCCACGGTGGCGTCGCCGCCCCAGACCAGCCGGCCGTCGCACTCCAAGAGAAGGGCGGCGGTGCGGTCCTCCTCCTCCCGGGGGTAGGAAATGAGTCCGGTGCGGGCCTTCAGCGCGGCGTGTTTGGGGCGGGAGAGCACCTCGTCCAGCACGGCGCAGAACATCCGCCCCCGCTCCTCCAGCCGGGAGGACATCCGCAGCAGGTTGGCGCATCCGGCGAGCATCCCCACCGCCAGAGAGTAGGCGAAGAGCAGGGGGACGTTGGCGGGGGGAATGTGGAAGAGCAGGCCCCGGCCCAGGCGGATCGGACCCTCATACTGTTTTTTCAGGGCCTCCAGCCGGGAACGGCGGCACCAAAAGGCGAAGGAGACGGCCTCTGCGTCGGTTCCCAGGGGGGAAGCGCGCAGTGCGGTGGAGAGATCAGAAAGAAAATCCAGCACCCGGGGGTCAAAGACCGGCCAGGGGGCGGCCTCCGGGTGGGCGGAACCGGCCAGAACCCGCAGCGTATCAGCCTCCATAAGTATCACTGCACCCCCTTACCTCAGCTTTTGGAATGCGGCCGGTGATGGAGAAATATTTCCCCTTCCAGCCGCAGGGACAGTCATCCTCCCCCAGGAGAACTCCCATGTCTTCAGTGAGCAGGGAGTGGCCCGGGTAGGAGCGGGGCAGGAGCGAGAGAACCTGAATGACGCCGGGTTCTCCCACGGTGCAGAGCCCGTGGTCGGCGGGGCGGCGAAAGAGAACGTCGGAATAGGCACTGGCGTGGAGGTGGCCCTGGGGGCACTCCAGGTAAATGCAGCCGGTCTGTTCCGCCATGCCGTAGTAGTCGGCCACCTGGCGAATGCCCGCCACCTCCCGGAGGGTCTGGTTGAACTCCTCCGGTGAGACCGCTTCATTGACGAGTTTTTTCCAGCCGCCGCCGTGAATGAGAACGCTGTCCCCAAAGTCCAGGGTGATCCCCTTTTCCCGGAGAGCCTGACAGAAGTGCTTCCAGATCATGAAGGTGAAACCGAAGAGCAGGATCTTCCGGCCCCGGTACTGCTCCAGAAAGGCCTCCACAGCCTCCAGATCCAGTTCCATGTCGTCGTTGAGGGCGTAGCGCATGGGGGATCCGAAGATGGAGAAGCCCAGGATGCCCGCACCCCGGGCGGAGAACATGGCCCGGTCCCGAAGCACCTTTTTGGAGTCGATGACCAGCATGGGGAGCCGGTCATTGCCCACCAGCGCGGAGGTGATGCGGAAGAGGGTCTTCTGCTGGTTGGCAGAGGTTCCGGCGTCCAGAAAGATCCGGGAGACCCGCTGGCCGGTGGTGCCGGAGGAAGTGATGGTCTTAAAGACTTGGCCGTCCGGTACACTTTTGAGCTCCAGATCCTTAAAGACCGAGACCGGCAGGAAGGGGACGTCCTCAGGAGCCAGAGGGCCGTCAGGCACGCCCAGCCGATCCAGCAGGGCAGCGTAGGGCGGGCAGTGCTCCCGGTGATAGCGGGTCAATTCGGTGAGACCGTCGGAAAAGACGGTCCGCTTCTCCGCCCGGGAGAGGGAAAAGGGCTCTTTGGTGAGCAGGGTGTCATAGTCCATAGGTATCTTTCACCTCCTGAGTGAGTGCATAGGGTTCGCCGTGCCCGGGGCAGATGCGCAGCCCCGGCGGCAGGGCAGACAGCCAGGGCCTGGCCACGCGCTCGTAGATCTCGGTGTTCCCGCCGGGCAGGCGGGTGATGACTGCCTCGCCGGGGATGAGGTAGTCGCCGGTAAAAAGGGTGTCCCTGTCCAGAAGGATACAAGTACTGCCCGGCGTGTGGCCGGGCAGGGGGGTGAGCCGGAGGGTGTGCCCCCGCCAAGTCATGGTGTGTTCTTCCGCAAAGGTCTGATCCGCCGGGGAGCAGACCAGCGGAGGGTAGTGTGCGCCCGGTTTGCCCTTGAAGGTCAGGTAGACCTCCATCATGGCGGACATGTTGAGGTACTTGTTCTGCATCCCGGCATCGCAGGGAGCGGAGCAGAGAACGATGGCTTCGGGATATTTGTGCCGCAGGGGCTCCAGGCCCAGCATGTGATCGCAGTGCTCATGGGTGAGTAGGATCCATTCCGGGACAAGACCCCGCTCCTCCAAAAGAGAAGCGGGGCCTTCGGGATGACAGGGATCAATGACCACCGCCCTGTCCCCTTCGGCGCAGACGTAGCAGTTGCCCTCGGCAAGGGGATCGGTCCAGCGCAGGATGTCCATCATGGAAATTACAGCGTCACGCCGTATTTGGCAAGGATCTCCTTGCCCTTCTCATAGGAGGAGAAGTCCAGCACATCCAGGGTGCTCAGGCTGATTTTAAAAGTCTCTTCCATTTCACTCATGAACTCCATATGTCCTACGGAATCCCAGGCCGGGATGCCGCGGTAGGTCAGGGTGGGGAGATCTTCGGGCTTGACACGAAAGCTGCTCAGAAAAAGTTTGTCATATTTCTCTAAATTGCTCATGGGGGGGGCCTCCTTCAATAATCCTTTTCATTTCCAAAGGGAGAAATGTTCTCCCGGATGGTCGCTGTTTTCGTTACCGCAGGGCCAGCGTGATCTCGGCCTCGGCGCACAGGGCGTCGCCCACAAAGGCGCGGCCCTTGCAGACGGCCATGCCGAATTCCGGCCGCTCACTGAGCAGGCTGGCGTGGAGCTCCACGGTGTCTCCCGGGGCGATGGGGCGGCGGAAGCTGACCTTGTCGCTCCCGGCCAGGAGAGGCGCTTTCCCGGCGTACTGCTCTGCGGAGAGAAGCAGCAGGTCGGCGCACTGGGCCATGGCCTCCAGGGCATAGACTCCGGGAAGTACCGGATGGTCGGGGAAATGGCCGCGGAAAATATCCCACTGAGGATCGACGTAGAGAGAGGCTGCCGCTTCCCGTCCGGGAACCAGCCGGCTGGCCGTGTCGATCAGCAGCATGGGAGGGCGGTGGGGCAGAACTCCCAGTACCTCTTCGTGGGTCAAACTCCGGACCTCGCCGCCAAACACCAGATCCTTCAGTTTCTCCTGCGCGGGGAAAAAGTCGATATCCCCGGACAGGGCCACCTGCCGGGCCTCCGGCACCGCAAGCCCGGAGACAGTAGTGCACCGATTGGTGCAGCCGTTGGCAATGAGGGCCGCGGCGTAGGGGACGCCGTCTTCCGCCGGAACGAATTCCAGATCAGGCAGAGAGGCCTGGAGCCGTTTGACCAGAGAGACCCGGTCGTAGCGGGGGTTGCAGCCGCCGCAGTAGCGCACACCGATCTGAGGCTTTTCGGACATGATATCAAACACCTACCATACGCAGAGTTTAGTATCATTTTAACATGCCGTATGTTCATTGTCCAGACTTTCCCCCACGGATCAGTGTAGAAAAATGAGAAGGACAGGAAAAAATACGGCTTGACAAAAGAAGCTGGCTGTGGTATCTTTTGTGCAGGAGTTAGCAATAACTAACTCCTGCACTGAAATACGGCTCCCGCCGAGGAGCCCGTTTTTTTAAAAATGAGTTAGTCTTAGCTAACTAAAAGGAGGGTGGAGCAATGCGGCAGACGGACTTTGAGCGGGCGCTGGTTTGGCACTGTGCGCCTGTTTTGGTGGGACTGAAGGCGGCAGGGCTGCTCTCTCTGACGATGGAGAATGGGGGAATGCTGCCCGAGATGGCGGGAAAATACAATGTTTTGCTGGCTGGAAATGGCCTGCGCTTTTTGCCTCTGTGCCGCTGTGGCAGCCGCCGTCTTTTGTTGGTCTACCGGGAGGAGCCCCTGGCGCGGGCCCTGGAGTGTCCGGCGGCCTGTGCCATTCTGCACAGGGCCGGGTATCCGGTGGGGGAACCGCTACCCCGCCTGCTGGGACGGCTTATGGAGCGAATGGAGACGGCCGAGGAGTTTCCGCACGAGATCGGCCTTTTTCTGGGTTACCCTCCGGAGGATGTGGAGGGCTTCTTGAATGACCCCGGCGGTAGGGGATGCCGGCTCTGCGGCTGCTGGAAGGTTTATCACGACGCGGAAGGGGCCCGGAGAAGGTTTCGTCAGTTTCGTCAGTGCAGAGACCTGCTGTGGGCGAGGCTGGAACGGGGAGATTCCCTGATCCGCATGATGGGGGCTGGACCTAAAACGGCCTGAAGAAAAAATACATGAAAAACAGGAGGACAACACAATGAGCAAAATTGCTGTGATTTACTGGTCGGGAACCGGCAACACCGAGGCAATGGCCCGGGCGGTGGCGGAAGGCGCCATAGCCGCCGGAGCCGCCGCGGAACTCTTCAATGTCTCAGAAATGACACCGGAGGCGGCGCTTGGGTATGACGCGCTGGCTCTGGGCTGCCCGGCCATGGGGGCTGAGACGCTGGAGGAGGCGGAATTTGAGCCCTTCTTCTCGGCGCTGGAGCGCCGCATCTCCGGGAAAAAGACCGCTTTGTTCGGCTCCTACGGCTGGGGGGACGGGCAGTGGATGCGGGATTGGTACGAGCGGGCGGAAAATGCCGGGGCCGCTCTCTGCGGCCCCGGGGGCCTCATGGTCAATGAGGTCCCCGACGATGCCGGCCTGGCTGCCTGCCGGAATCTGGGCGCGGCGCTGGCCGGCTAAACTGCTCTATTGTAAAGACTCACCTTTCATCTTGTTCCACAGACTTTCTTCAAACACGGCGAAGAGCCGGACACATCATGTGTCCGGCTCTTCGCCGCAGGCTTGGATCAGATGTTGTTTTCGGTGCGGTAACGCTTCTGGGGGACATAAGTGCAGTGGAGGAGCTGGTGAGCTCTGCGCCCGCCGGGCTCGCCCAGATACTCGTCGTAAATCTTTTTCACCACGGGATTTTCGTGGCTTTTGCGCATGGGCATCTCTTTGTCCTGGTCATACAGAGCCTTGGCGCGCAGCCCGGCCAGATCGGTGAAGGAGCGGGTGTCGGAGGAGTGGAGGGGCTGACCGCCTCCGTTGATGCAGCCGCCGGGGCAGGCCATGAACTCAATGAAGTCGTACTGGAGGGAACCGTCCTTCAAGCCGTCGATGACCTTCTTCACATTGGACAGGCCGGAGGCGGCGCACACCCGGACGGTACGGCCGGCCAGTTCGTAGCTGGCCTCCTTCACGCCCTTCATGCCCCGGACCTGAGTGAACTCCACCATCTTGACCTCGCCGCCGGTGAGAATCTCGGAGACGGTGCGCAGGGCGGCTTCCATGACGCCGCCGGTGGCGCCGAAAATGACCGAAGCGCCGGTGGAGATACCCAGCAGGGGATCAAACTCCCCGTCGGGCAGATGGTCGAACATCATGCCGGACTGGGTGATGAGGCGGGCCAGCTCCCGGGTGGTGAGGGAGATATCCACCGGCATGCAGCCGTTGGACATCCGCTGTTCGGGGCGCTGAACCTCGTACTTCTTGGCGGTGCAGGGCATGACGGATACCACTACGATATCCTTGGGATCAATGCCCGCCTGCTGGGCGTAGTAGCTTTTTACCAGGGAGCCGAACATCTGCTGGGGGGATTTGCAGGTGGAGACGTTGGGCAGCAGCTCGGGGGCGTGCTGCTCGCAGTAGCGGATCCATCCGGGGGAGCAGGAGGTGATGAGGGGGAGAGGTCCGCCTTTTTCCAGCCGGTGGAGGAACTCGGTACCCTCCTCCATGATGGTGAAGTCGGCGGCGCTGTCCACGTCGAAAACCTTGTCAAAGCCCAGCCGGTGGAGAGCGGTGACCATCTTGCCCTCCACGTTGGTACCAACAGGCAGGCCGAAGCACTCGCCCAGCGTTACGCGGACGGAGGGGGCGGGGCCGACCACCACGTGCTTGCTGGGGTCCATCAGGGCCGCCATCACCTGAGCGGTGTTGTCCTGCTCGGCCAGAGCGCCGGTGGGGCAGGCCACGATGCACTGGCCGCAGGAGATGCAGTCTACTTCGGACAGGTCCCGGTCGAAGGCGCAGCCCACATGGGTGGAGAAGCCGCGGTCATTGCAGCCGATGACGCC
The DNA here is from genome assembly GCF_050313575.1 of Candidatus Pseudoscillospira sp. SGI.172. NCBI lineage: Bacteria > Bacillati > Bacillota > Clostridia > Candidatus Pseudoscillospira > Candidatus Pseudoscillospira sp. SGI.172. The sequence goes on from NZ_JBNPLQ010000001.1 coordinate 225,938, forward strand.
GACTTCCTGGATCTTGCGGCACATGGAGGTACAGCGGCGGCAGAGGATGCACTTGGAGTTGTCCCGCACCAGATGGAGCGCAGTGGTCTCCAGGCGGGGGGGCAGTTTGTCGTTGGCGTAGCGCACCGCGTCAATGCCCAGGTCGGCGGCCAGCTGCCGCAGTTCGCAGTGGGCGTTGCGGGAGCAGGTGAGGCAGTCCATGCGGTGGTTGGAAAGGATGAGCTCCAGGGTCAGCTGACGGGAATGGCGGACCTTGGGGGTGTTGGTGAGGACTTCCATGCCCTCGGACACGGGGTAAACGCAGGAGGCCATCAGGCTCCGGGCACCCTTGACTTCCACCACGCAGATGCGGCAGGCGCCGATCTCGTTGACGTCCTTCAGGAAGCACAGCGTGGGGATCTTGATTCCGGCGCTCCGGGCGGCCTCCAGCACAGTGGTGCCTTCGGGGACGGTGACGGGAATCCTGTCGATGGTGAGATGGACCATTTTCTTTTCCATAGTGTTCCGCCCCCTTTACATTTTCACGATGGCGTCAAAGCGGCAGTTGCTCAGGCAGACGCCGCATTTGATGCACTTGGTGGTATCGATGACGTGGGGTGCCTTGATCGCTCCTGTAATGGCACCGGCCGGGCAGTTCCGGGCGCACAGAGTGCAGCCGCGGCACTTGTCTGGCGTGATGATATAGCGGATCAGGTTCTTGCACACGCCGGCGGGGCAGCGCTTTTCCACCACGTGGGCCACATACTCGTCCCGGAAGTATTTCAGCGTGGAGAGCACGGGGTTGGGCGCAGACTGACCCAGGGCGCACAGGGCGGAATCCTTGAGGTGGTAGCACAGCTCCTCAATGGTGTCCAGATCCTCCAAAGTGCCTTCTCCGTCGGTAATTTTGCACAGCAGGTCGTAGAGCCGCTTGGTGCCGATGCGGCAGGGGGTGCACTTTCCGCAGGATTCATCCACGATAAAGGAGAGGAAGAACTTGGCGATATCCACCATACAGTTGTCCTCATCCATGACGATCAGCCCGCCGGAACCCATCATGGAGCCGATGGAGAGCAGAGAGTCGTAGTCGATGGGGGTGTCAATGAGGGAGGCGGGGATGCAGCCGCCGGAGGGGCCGCCGGTCTGGGCCGCCTTGAACTTTTTGCCGCCGGGCACGCCTCCGCCGATGTCCTCGATGATGGTCCGCAGGGTGGTGCCCATGGGGATCTCCACAAGGCCGGTGTTGGTGATCTTGCCGCCCAGAGCAAAGACCTTGGTGCCCTTGGACTTCTCGGTGCCGATGGCGGCAAATTTGTCCGCGCCGTTATTGAGAATCCAGGTGATATTGGCGTAGGTCTCCACGTTGTTGAGAAGGGTGGGGCGCTGGAACAGGCCCTTCACCGCGGGGAAGGGAGGACGGGGACGGGGCTCGCCCCGGTGCCCCTCAATGGAGGTCATCAAAGCGGTCTCCTCGCCGCAGACGAAGGCGCCGGCGCCCAGCCGAAGCTCGATATCGAAGGAGAAGCCGGAGTTCAGGATGTCCTGGCCCAGCAGACCGTACTCCCGGGCCAGCTCAATAGCCTTTTGCAGACGCTTGACGGCGATGGGATACTCGGCGCGGACATAGATGTAACCGTGGGTGCCGCCGATGGCATAGGCGGCGATGGTCATGGCCTCCAGTATGGAGAAGGGGTCGCCCTCCAGCACGGAGCGGTCCATGAAAGCGCCCGGGTCGCCCTCATCGGCGTTGCAGCAGACGTATTTCACCCCGTCGGGGCTGACCGCGTCCTTGGTGAACTGCCACTTGTTCCCGGAGGGGAACCCGGCGCCGCCGCGGCCTCTCAGACCGCTCGCCTTGATCGTATCGATGATCGTTTGAGGGTCCACGTGATTTTCCAGGATGCGGCTGAGCGCCAGATAGCCGTCGACGCCGATGTATTCGTCAATGGATTCGGGATCAATGACGCCGCAGTTGCGCAGGGCGATGCGCTGCTGATGTTTATAGAACTTGGTCTCGGCGAGAGAGGTGACGGCATCGCCGGCGTCGCTCTCCATATGCAGCAGGCGCTTGACGATGCGGCCCTTGACCAGGTGTTCCTGAACGATCTCGGGGACATCCTCAGCGGTGACCCGGCTGTAACAGGCCCCCTCCGGGAAGATCATGACAATGGGGCCGATGGCGCACAGACCGAAGCAGCCGGTACGGACCACCTTGACCTCCTTGTCCAGATCCGACAGCTTGAGCTGCTTTTCAAAAGCCTCGGCGATCTTGGGGCTTTCCGAGGAGGTGCAGCCTGTGCCGCAGCAGACCATGACATGGGACCGAATTCGACTCATGTTCCCCGCCTCCTCATTCTGCGGCCCCGATGGTGTACTCGGTCACGACCCGGCGATTGACCAGGTGTTCGTTCACCACAACGGGGACCATATCGGGCTTCATCTTTACATAGGTGACTTTCTCTTCACCGGGGATATAGACCTCCACGATGGGCTCCAAACGGCATACGCCGATACAGCCGGTCTGGGCCACGGTGACGTTGCGCAGGCCGCGGCGCTGGATCTCATCCAGAAATGCGGTCAGCACGGGCTTCGCGCCCGCGGCGATGCCGCAGGTAGCCATACCCACTACCACACGGATGTTGTCGCCGCTCTGGTCACGGATGTCCATCTGCTGCTTCATTTTTTCCCGGATGGCTTTCAGTTCTTCCAGGCTCTTCAAAGTTGTCACTCCTTCAAATGTTGGCTTCCTGCTCGGCCAGGAACTCCCTGATCCAGAGAAAGACCTCCGGCGTATCCAGGGGAACCTCGGGCCCCAGCAGGTCCCGAATCTGCTCCGTTTGAAAGGTATAGCTCCCTTTTACTGTGGTATGGACCAAAGTGAAATCCACCTGGGGACTGCCCTGGACCATCAGCGCTGCCGCACCCGGCAGATCTCCCAGGGGAGGGCAGTCCAGATGGTCCCGATGAAAGACCGCTGTTATGGTAGTTCCCGCGCCAAGCGTACTCTCCAGGGAGAGCGAGCCTCCGGTCTGCTCCGCGGCCATGCGGTAGAGGGGAATCCCCATGCCGACCTTCCGGGTGGTGCGGGTGGTGGTAAAGGGGTCTGATACCGCAGCCAGCAGGTCGGGGGACATCCCTTTTCCGTCGTCGGAGATCACCGCGGTAAGCGTTCCGTCCTCACATTCCGAGAGGGACAGATTCACATGGCGGGCACCGGCGGCGGTGGAGTTTTTCACAATATCCAAAAAGTAAAGGGCGAGCTCTTTCATTTATACATGTCCAAAATGGGGGCGACCTGTGCCGGCGTGAGACGACCATAGACGTCCTCATTGATCATCATGACGGGGGCCAGACCGCAGGCGCCGATGCAGCGGCAGGCATCCAGAGAGAACTTCCCGTCGGGTGTGATCCCGCCGGGGGCGATCCCCAACTTCTGCTCTACGGCCTGGAGAATGTCGCCGGCGCCTTTGACGTAGCAGGCGGTGCCCAGGCAGACGGAAATCTGGTAGCGGCCCTTGGGGTTCAGGCTGAACTGGGTGTAGAAGGATACGACGCCGTAGATCTCGGACAGAGGCAGATCCAGCCCCTCCGCGATCATGATCTGGACCTCTTCCGGCAGATACCCGAAGATTTCCTGGGCGGCCTGGAGCACCGGCATAGTGGCGCCGGGCTGGCCTTTGTGCGCGGCGATCACCTGACGAAGCTTTTCCTCCTGCTCGGGTGTTCCGCAATACGGGACAGCGGTTTTGACATTGGGCATGTCTGGGGTTCCTCCTTCAAATAATGGAATAGACGATCTCTCACGCCTTGAGAAAATGAACTCTCCAGTATAAATGATTTATACGCTTTCAGTCCGAAAATTTTTCAAGTGCGTCTGAAAAAGACATCGCTGTTTTGGGCCGTTTTCAGCCAGTGGATTACGGCCTTGGGGGAACGCTGAGGCAGGTCCATGTACTGGTGGGCGTCCATGACCTGATCCAGATAGTGCGCGTCGGAGTTTGTGATTCGTGTTACACCTGATAAATCGGGCCGAAGAAGAAGCGCGGGGGGACTGTGCGGGGACAGCTCGGCCAGAGGGAAGTTCATGTTTGCATCCCAGAAGCCGAGGTTGGACAGAAGGGAAAAGGCGGGGCGGTCGATGTGGGCCGGAAACGCCGTTCCACCATACTGCGCGGTCAATCCTGCAACCTCGTAGATGCCAATCTCGGCGGCACCGGCGAGGAAGGCGCTTTCTTCCCCCAGGATCCGGTCAGTGTCGTCCATAAGGAGCTGAGGGCCAAAAAAGCCGGGATTGTTGGGGATGGGCGGGAGAAGCGGTTTGATCCGGGCATCAAAGCCGACAGCGGAGGGCAGGTCCGGAAAGAGGCAGACAATATGTACCTCTTCCCGGGTGGTCAGCTCCATTCCGGGAAGAGCCAGCAGGCCGTGGCGCTCCGCCGCCCGGAGAAAAGCACCGCAGTTTCCTGCGGTGTTGTGGTCGGTGAGCGCAACAACATCCAGTCCGGCCAGCGCACACATGGCGGCCAGATCGGCAGGCGTGTTCTCCGCTCCGCCACAGGGAGAGAGGCAGGAGTGCAGATGCAGGTCGAAGGAGAGTCTCATCGTGTTCCCTCGATTGCGGCAGCCACCCGTCCGGCTGCCTCGTAAGTTCCGGCGGCACAGCCCAGGATGGTGACGCCGTGCTCGCTGGCCTTGGACAGAAGATCCGGATCCGGGGCCACCCCCTCGGTGAGCAGGACACAGGCCACATCCGAAAGAGAAGCCACCCCAGCGACGTTTCCGTTGGACATAATGGTCATCCATACGGCCCCAGCCGGGGCTCGGCCCATGACCCAAGACAACAGATCGCCGCAGTAGCCGCCGGTGACGGAGCGCTCTGCATCGGCCAGGTGGAAAACATGGAGAGAGAGCGAGGAAATAAGCGCGCTTACGGTCATAAAAGCCCCTTCTTTCGCCAATTATTTTTATAATAACACATTGTGAAAACAAATGGAATAGAAAGGAGGAAAGAAAAAGAGCGGAAAATCTGCATAGAAACAGTTGACAAAAACGCTGCATCGTTGTACAATACAGACAGAAAGAAAGAGGTGAATCCAATGGGCTAGGAGGTCCGGCCAGAAACCCTTTCTGGAAGGGGAAGCCAAAGGCTTCTCGGCAAAGCGAGATCTGGATTGGCAATTCAGCACAGCAGATTCCGAACTGGCTCACACGTGTGAGAACGCAGCTCCAGCCACTCCTGCGGAAGCGACGGTTCGTCGATGCAGGGAGAATGAAGCGCATCAAGGGTTCCAAGGTAACTGCAAGGCGAAGAATTGATCCCGCGTTCAGATCACAGCGGAGCGAACATCCTGTAGAAAGAAGAGGTATTCAATTTGGTAGACCCTACTCAGCAGTAACCCCCCGGTCACAACGGATGGCCGGGGGGTTGGTGTTTTTGCGACGGTTTTGGAACCCGGCTCAAAGGAGCGTCCGCAGATCGTAGGGCGTGGTTTGGTAAACATAGTAATTGAGCCAGTTGGTGTAGAGCAGCTGTCCGGCGCTTCGCCAGCGCACCACGGGTGCCTGAGCGGGATCGTCGTCTGGGAAGTAATGGGCGGGGACAGGAATCTCCAGCCCTTTCTCCAAATCCCGGCGGTACTCCCTGGCAAGGGTGTCGGGGTCATACTCTGGGTGACCCATGATGAAGAACTGCCTGGAATCCTCGGTTTTGACTGCAAATACCCCGGCTTCCGGGGAATCCGCGATCAGTTCCAGTCCGGGAACAGCCAGAATGTCGCTGCGGCGCACCTCGGTATAGCGGGAGTGCGGGGCGTAAAAGCGGTCGTCAAAGCCGCGAAACAGCGGGGAAGAGGGCTTGAGCACCCGGTGTTCAAAGACGCCGGAAAGTTTGCGGGGGAGCTCATATTTGGGAATGCCATGGTGGAAGTAGAGGCCGGCCTGGGCCCCCCAGCAAATATGGAGGGTAGAGTGAACGTGGTGCTTGGACCATTCCATGATCTCCAGCAGCTCCTCCCAATAGTCCACCTGGTCAAAATCCAGATTCTCCACAGGAGCACCGGTGATGATGAGACCGTCGAAATTCCGTCCTTTGACCGCCTGAAATGTGGTATAGAAAGATTCCAGGTGATCTTCATCCGTGTGCTGGGACTGGTAGCTGGCGGTCCGCAGCAGTTCCACCTGAATCTGCAGCGGCGTGTTGGACAGCTTGCGGAGCAGCTGCGTCTCCGTGACGATCTTAGTGGGCATCAAATTGAGGATCAGCACGTTCAGCGGCCGGATGTCCTGGTGGACGGCCCGGTATTCCGTCATGACAAAGATGTTTTCGCTGTCCAGCACCGAGCGGGCCGGAAGAGAGTCTGGGATTCGGATGGGCATAGGAACGGACCTCCCTGGAGAAAAGATTTTTCCTATTATAATGTATATCGACGTTCTGCGCAAGCAAAATGGGTTTTTTGAGAAAATGCGAAAAAAGCGTTGACAAACGGGTGTGGTTTTGATATATTATTCGAGCACCTGTTGAGCAGGGCGGGAACGAGTCGAGGGATCGGAAGGGTCCGGAAGGGCTGAAAAAAGTAGTTGACAAAGCGGACGAGCTGTGATAGACTATCAAAGTTGCGTCTGAAGCGTCAAAGACTGGATTCGGAAAGCT